>NZ_JBZNBU010000031.1:0-20890 GCF_058530065.1 Waterburya sp.
ACCTGAGTCTCTAAAGGAGATACGGATTTCAGCATTAGGATCTGAACCAAAGTCTAATTTAATGTTGGCAAATTCAGTCCACTGTTGGGCGTAGGCTACTATTTTTCTTTGTACTACGGGATCGCCATCTAAAAAACGTATCCGCAAAGTTCGACCCAGCGACCATTTCTTTTTACTAACCAAAGCTAGTCTAATTTTGCGATCTTGTTTAGCAGATAGCATAGCAGGAGCGAAATCGGGAATGAGATTATTAGGATTTTCATCTACGGCTATTCTGTAGGCTTGCTCAGATAAATCTGGTGGTATGGGAGTACAGATTTTAATTGTTTCAAAAATATTTTCAGACATTAGTTTTCTCCTGATTGAGTTTAGGGAATTTTTTAGTCAACAACAGACTGAAAGCTAGATACAGCAATGCCTATACTGGTATTTGGTCTAAACTTAAGATAGTGTCTTTCGCAGACAAGATGGTCTTTCAAGCCTTGATTGTCGCCACCTAAACTTGCGTCATCTCCCATTCCCACCATCCATCTCGTTTGGCGATCGGGATGAGCTTGTTTGCTCATTGAACTCCAATTTTTTACAAATGCGAAGCGACCGATTTCTATCTGTTTTTTTTTCTCCCATTTTCCTGTCTTGAAGTAGCGACTGAATGACTTGCTTACCACGCCAAAACGTACAGCTTCACTAATCGCAAAAGCGAATTTTACACCACTCTGGGTTAGAGCTTTTCCTTGATTCAAATTTCCCTTCTGTAACTCAGGTATAGCTCCTGCGAGGTTGCCAAAATCTACACTCTGAAGAGTACCTGGATATCTTAGACTATCTCCAGGTCTTGTGTTGGCATTGCATTCTGCAATACTTTTACCACTTCCTACTAGATAAAGATTCTCCATGTTTATCTTTGTGACTAGCGGTGGTTTATCGGCATTGGTAAAATGTACGTATATAGGTTCATATGGAGGAGCGTTTAATTCTAAGTATTTTTCGCGAATCTTCTTGATTAGGGCATCATATTCTTCTGAGAATTGTTTATTGGGACGCAAATCCAAAATTGGTCTGATATCTAAAGTATAATCGGGTGCTGAATCCTGGTTTTGGTTTATCGATATCCCAAGCTTTTGGTTATCCAAGTTATCCAAAATTCTTAGATTATCTCGCGCTTCAATTGTCATATTTTGTACTAAAAACAAAGAATTCCGAGGACGACGAAGACATGGAAATAAGTCACCTAGATCGCGACTGTTATTAATTTGTTTTAATCTATCTGGATGACGTTTAAACCAATCGCCTATTACCCCCATATCTCTTTTTTTCAAAGTGTCAATAATTTTACTGAGGGGAAGTTTTTTAGTTAATTCGCCAATACTTTTTAAAACTCCCATGATTGCCTTAGCTGGTGCTTTAACAATTTTAGTAATGGGAATAACTTCGATCGCTAAAAAAGCTACATCAATGCCTACATCTCGACAAGCACCTTCTTCGCCGCCATCGCATTTAATCGAGTTATCAATTAAAGAAACGAGATCGGGTAAAATCGGAATCCACATAATCGATATTTTAAATTCTTCCCAAAGCTGTTCTCGACTGCTAGGGGGAATTGTTAAAACTACTCGCTCCCATTCATCGGTTTCGGGATTGAGTTCGATACCGTGACTTTCTAAATCGATACCCACACTATCCACAAAAGAAAGCTCGCCCACAAAGGCAGTAACTAAAGGAATACTCGCCCTGGCTAAAATGCGATTATCTTCAAAATCTCCTGAAAAATCTCCTTTATTAGTTTCTACCAGAATATAATTATCCCGATTTCCTGCTAAACCTAAAGAGGGTTGAATGCCATTACCAAATCTGTGGGCTTGGCTAGTAAGCCAATTAAGACTCAAAGTGCCAGATGTGTTTAATTTACCTACTTTATACCACAGGCTATTATTACCTACAGATTCGTGAATTTCTACCACATAACCATCTTGCGTCAAAGCTACCGCAGAGGATTCGCCACTATCTCCTTGAGAAATACTCGTACCCCAGCTAATATCGTCAGAGCCTTTAATGATGCCCAATTGATACCACAACTCATTAGAATTACCTTGACTGGTATGAACTTCGACAGCAATTTCTTGACCCGATGAGATAGTAGTCAGGGCGATGGCAGGAAATTCGCCCAGGTCATCTTCTCCCCCAGAATCTTTAAATCGCTGACTCGCAGATAATTTAAGACTGCCACCGCTAATTTTACCTAATCGGTAATAGCGAAAAGCCGAGCTGGTTTTAGTTCCTCCTTGATGAACTCCCAGAAAAGTATTATCGTCAGATAAAGCAATATCAGGGTTTACACCACTGCCATATTCCTTCACGGAAGAAAGCCAATTAACGCTATGAGCTTCTACTCGTCCCACGCGGTAGAATAACTGCCAATTGTCATCTTCGTCACCTTTTTCTGCTCCCGTAAAAACAACTACCACATAATTGTTTTGGTTAATAGCAATGGAGGTATTACGATAAACTGACTGAGTATGTCCGTGTCCGCTTGCTTCATCGGCTACTTTGCCACCTTGCGCCCACAATACACCTTCATCTGTGTGTTTGCCTACTCGCACGTATAAAGCTTCCGAGCCTTCGGTATTGATATAAGCCTGTACTACCGTACCTTTCTCGTTGACTGCAATTCCAGGGAAATAAGCATTCTCAATTTCTTGAGCGTCAGGAATCCAAGGAGTTGCCCCGTAGGAACATTCTTGCCAAACAATTTCTGGTTTAGTTTCGGGTTTATTTAACATCGAGCGAATTTTTCTTTGTAGAGGAAAGCCATTTTTAAAATCGTCTTGAGAGATCGCCCAAACCATTGCTCCTCCTAAACCTTCGCGGATTAAATAGCTAGTTTTATAAGCTAAAGATTCTTCATCCTCGTAACTTACCCATTGCTTATTAGCAATACTGTAGGCATAGGGGGTATGGGTGCAATCATGCCATACTCGCTTAAGCTGTTTACTAGCAAGACGTTGCTCGATTTCGTAATAGGCTAAGAATCCTGGCTCTCTAGTCGCGCCTCCTGCCGATCCAGCTGTAGCGTATTTATTAGGGCCGTTATCTTCTTCTCTTAGGTCATTAGTAACGGTAAAACTTCGCCCGTAAGTTCCCATGCCTAAAACCAGTTTTTCTGCGGGAATTCGAGCTAATTTTAAATAAGCTTCTACGGTATTTTTGACATTATATTGTCCGTCAGGAAAGGAATCTTCTAGTAAAGGTGCAAGTACCCCTGTTTGCTTGTCGAAATGCCCGTGATAGTCATAAGCCATAATATTGAGCCAATCGAGGTAAGTCGCAGCACTGCCCAACCATTCAAAATATTTCTTTTTATCTTTATAGGGTGAGTTGTCTGGTACGCCTGTGGTGACGATGGCTGGTGCTGCAATGGTAAGTAAGAAGTTTTTGCCGTTAATTGCCTGACGAAATTCTCTTAACAAGGTTAAAAAATTACCAAAGTCATCTGCACCGTCGATATTCCCTCCTTGACGGCTATCTCCAGGGTATTCCCAATCAAGATCGACTCCATCAAAGCCATGTCCTTCGGCAAAGTCAATGGCAGAGTCAATAAATTCTTTTCTGTTAGCTGCTGAGGCTGCCATCCTACTGAATAATGGGTGAGTCCATTTGCCCGAATATCCAGAACTCGGATCGTTAAAGTTCCAACCACCAATGGAAAGTAGAGTTTTCAGATTGGGATTTTTTTTCTTTAACTTTTGCAGGTCACGATATAATTCAAAATCGTTTGCTTCGTGGGGTTGTAGTTTATAATCGCCTGTTAATTTTGGGCCTCCTTCAAAAGCTTGAGAAATAAAGCCAAAATCAGCAAAAGCATAATTAATATGGGTGTATAAATTGGGATCGATTTGTTCTGGCTTAAAATCCCAGCCTTCTCCACGATATTGCGCCCAACTCTCAAAATAACCAATCATTTTATAAGCCATTTTTTTCTCCTGTTTAGTTAAGTTACCTGATTTTTTTCTTAGCGATCGCTAGAAATCTAAGATTTTCTCTGTTATCTAAGGAAGATTAATCTTTTGTCCGATCCAAAGCTTTTTAGCGTCAATTCTAGGATTTAAAGCATATAAAAGCTCTACACTTACTCCATATTTTTGAGCAATAATCCATAGAGTATCTCCTTGGCAAACGACATGATAATTTCGTTTTTTTGATACCATTTTTATTTTTTGTGAAACTAATTGAATCTTAAAAAAAACAGTTCAATTTAACATCCGAAAAAAGTGTTAATTGTTTTTTTAAACTAAAGTAAGAAATTACATCTGACTTTGAGTTGACATTAAGCATCTTTACCTAAAACCAAAGTTGATTGGCGATATATAAAACAGGACTAAAGTAATAAAAATTGATTTAGTACTTGTAATTAGAAAATACTTTTATTTTAATGAGAGTACATTTTGTTCCAGCAAAGTCGATCGAGTTTATGGTTTGTATAAAACTAAGTTTGCTGGGAAATAAACACAAATAAGCTAGAGATAACTTCGCCAAACTAAAATCTAATTAGGAGAAAATATTATGACCTTCTCAACTCAACAAAAACAAGATGCGATCGCACAAAGCTTTAAAGGTACTTTATGCAAATATCTTAATTCAGACCAACTAAAATACAAGCGAATTGCCGAGTTAGAAGTTATTGGTTTTAATAAAGAAACAGCTTTAGCTTTTGTTAACATCGAACAATCACATACCCCCGATTTTATGCCCTTGGCAGCTACCAGAGGATTCGTTTTAAAAACAGTTGACGGTGGAGAAAATTGGCAGGTAACTTTTAACGAGGATAGTGGCTCTATTATGCTTGATGAATTAGTTTTTCTAGTAGAAAATTGGGGAAAAAAAATTACGGATATTTGGTTTGTTACCCAATGGCAAATTGAAGGAACTTTTACTACTATGTATTCTAGTCAAGATACTGGGGAAAATTGGCAAAAATCCACGGCAGTTGAGGGGTTACTCAGATCTAAAGGCAGTTTAACGACTAATTTTGCTAAAGGCATTCGCTTTCGCAATCAGCATGAGGGAGTTGTAATTGCTCAAGGCTACACCCAAGAGCCGTTAATTTGCTTTTTACAAACTCAAGATAGGGGTAAAAGTTGGCAAGAAATCACTTCTGTTCCTCCTTGGTATTTTGATGCAATTAATTTTAACTGGAAGGAAAAAAATATCTGGATGGTTAGGCAAAAAAATAACGAGATTTGTATTTCTACAATTAACGAGACCTTTGACAAATATCTCTAGATTTTTGTGTTGGTACTTTTTCCATCGGGAATGTCTGCACGGTCAAAAAATTTGACAGAAATATATACCTTCTAATTTATGCCCTTTTATTAAGTATATATTCTTAATACTTTAGTCTCCCCCAAAAAATGGCGATCGCTACTAAAGTGATAAATTCCTGGCATTAGTAGCAAGCAGACTACATTTCACAGTTAAATAAAAGATATTCGGCATTTAAAGATAAATGTTAACTGCTTAGTGTTCAATCAAATGATTTCTTCTATCAAATTTCTACCCAACCCCTTCCGCTTCTTGCTAATTACCGAGTGGGTAATGCTTGCTAGTTGCGGATCTCTAGCTGTAGTAGAAGCGTTTCGAGGTCACACTATTCCCGTGCGTCACATGGCTATTCTATTAATTTTAGGTTTAATGGGTTTAGTGCTACCTAGTGGCAAAACTATCGTCAAAGTTATTTATACTATTATCGAAATTGGTCTTATTTTCTACGGTACGGTTTTAGGCTATCTCCATATCTTGCCTACCTTGTATCTGATCGTCGTGATGCGGAGTTGCTTTCTGTTTAAATCCTTGGGACGCTGGATTGTAACGGGAGTAGTCTTTTTACTATTTTTAGGCGACCAATATAAATATACCCTACGGGCTTTACCAACTGAGTCCGAACAGCAAGTTCACTTTATGATGCACTTGGTTGCAGAAACTTTAGTATTTGGCTTGGGGATCTTTTTTGTTTTACAACTAACTAACAAAATACTTGTCGAACGACAAATTCGTCAAAAGTTAGCCGAAGCCAACGAACAGCTAAAAGAATATTCTCAAAAAATTGAAGAATTAGCCACAGTCCAAGAAAGAAACCGTATCGCTCGCGATATTCACGATTCCCTCGGTCATGCTTTGACTAGTTTGAACATCCAGATGCAAACAGCAGTCAAACTCTGGGATAGAGAACCGGCACAAGCACATTCCTTTCTTACTCAAGCACATTCTTTAGGCAAAACGGCAATGCTGGAGGTACGCAAATCGATTAGTACCCTGCGAGAAGATAACAAGGAAGAAATCCCTTTGGAAACTAGACTAGAAACCCTAATTGATGACTTTCGTCGAGGTACGGGGATTTTTGTATGTACCAGCATTAGTAGCTGCAATCCAGTCAGCAAACAGATAGCCAAAACCATCTATCGCATCGTTCAAGAATCCCTCACCAATGTCTTTAAATACGCCGAAGCTACAGAAGTTAAAATTCAACTCGTACCCACTCCCGAAGCCATAGAATTAACCATCGAAGACAATGGTAAAGGTTTTAATCCCAAACAAAAGCGTAAAGGTTTTGGACTAAAGGGAATGCAAGAAAGAGTCACCAGCGTTAACGGGCAATTTAACTTAACAACTTCGACTGGGAAAGGTTGTTGTATTGAAGTCAGAATACCGAATAATTAAATACTAAGAAACTGATTAATCTGTAGAAGTTGGTTAAAGGGTAAAGGGAAAATATTTAATACTTCTCACAAGAAATAAAGCCAAAAATTTCACTATATGTATTCAGAAATTTACGAAGATGGAAAAAATTGTGCCTTAAGGGGAGGCAAATATCGAGAAAATCCTTATTTTAATGGCAATAAAATAGAAGAAGGGAAGGAAGGAATAGTTTGGTTAAGAGGATTTAAAGATTACAAAATACCAGATCCAAATTGTTCAAAGTGTCACGGCACAGGAAAGTTGCCAACGGATGCAGCAGAATATGGAATTATAAATTTTGATTGTTATTGCAATAAACGCGATCGCTAAATATATCGAAAATACTGTAGAGATAGCGAAATACAAAACTAAGTCAAATATTATTTTAAAGATAATCTATTGCCTATCAAATCAAAATTAATTTGTAGCGTGGGCAATGCCCACACTACACATAAGAAGGCATTTTGCGATATCCTTCCGCTTGAGGATTGGAATCCATAATTGCCAGATAACCGCCAGGGCGCAAGACTCGTTTTGCTTCTTTAATAATTTCTATCGCAGCCGTGCGTGGTAGTTCGTGGAATAACAAGAAGGCTGTTACTAGATCGCAAGAGTTATCTGGCAAGCCTGTAGATTCAGCAGCAGAATGCAACCATTGGATTGATTTAGAGGAATTTAATTGCTGTTGAGCTTTGTAGTTCGCGATCGCCAGAAAGTAAGGTGATAGATCTACTCCTGTAATTTGGGCTTGGGGATAAGCTTTTTGTAAGCTAAAAGTACTAATACCAACACTACAGCCCAGGTCGAGAACCTTTTGCGGAGGGGTAGACAGGCGATCGCTAATGGCAGCGATAAAATTATCTCGTAATCTCATCGTGCTTTCGGCACTAGGTTCTGACCACAGTTTGGAATGAACCGCCTTAGCAGCCACTTCTACTTCCGTTGCAGCTTGCCAACTTAGGTTTCCTGTTTCGTAGGCGTGAAATGGCTGGAGGTAATATTCAGGATAGATAAGATTGGGATTTTGAATTTGTTTTAGTTCTTCTTCCCAAGCAGGAGCGAAATCTAGTTCGCCTCCACGAGAACGTAACTGTTTTACTTCTTTGTGCCAATCAACGCCGATCGACTCCGCCCATTTTATCATCATCGATCGCGCTTGGCGTTTGGCTAAGTTAAATAAACCCCATCTACTTTGAAAAGCGTAGTTTTTCTTCTTCGGGTTCAAGATGTTTTTTGACCCAAAGGCGATCGCTAATAACAAGAGGTTGAAAATTAATTTGATGCTGAAAATCAATTACCGCATCAATCAAATCTTGTTTGGATTCATAGCAAATATGATAAGTTAAATACAAGATGCGGCTTGTCCAGTTTGAAAACTGGACGGGGTTTAATAACTAATAACTTAGTTTAAATATTCAACATTTTCTACTCCTATAAAACCAAAAAATTTCCATTGACCGTTATATTTTTTTAGAGTCTGTAGAGAAGTGGTGCGATTATTTTTAAAATCGGAACTCTCAATCGTTCTTGCTGTTTGGGTAATTCTGACTACTGCATCGGAATTAGACAAGCTAATAACTTCAAAACTATTTTGTTCGTAGTTGATGTCGTAATATTCAAAGGCATATTCGCTTATTTGTTTGACCTCTAAGTTTCCAGGTGCGCTGGGGTGCATGGTATTCATTACACCTTGAATATCTTCTTGTTGATAGGCTTTGATGTTTTCTTGAAGTAAACTTTCAATAGATTTTATTTCTTGTGTTGAGGAGATTGTCTTAGAGTTATTTGCCAAGTTATGAGTAAATTCCGCAGCCATCACTTTTGATGTAGAGAATACTCCAGAATTTGTACTACTTTCATAAAAGCTACTAACTACCAAAATAATCCCAGAGACTATAGCAATTTTACCTAAAAATTGAGTTTTACTTACAAGCATTTTTATTAATGTATTTTTTTATATTACATTAATTGTATTCAGCTTTTAGATGTTATTACCTCAGTAAAATCACGGAGATATTTACAATCGCTCTAATTAAATTGCTATATTTATCGATCGCAACTCTGTAGTTTCTATAGGTACATTAACATAACTAAAACTGGCAATTTAAGCAAAGAATTGAATATCTGGGACTAAAGGATCTTTAACCATACCAAAGCCAGAATAATCCCAACGTAACATGAGACTTTTAAGTTGCGTGGGAGATGCAGTTTCTACAGTTAGGCGATCGCTAAATTCTTTGCCGTGAGTATTGATATAGGTTAGAGCATCATAATCATGTTGAAAAACTAGTAAATAACTAGCTTCGTTGCCACCTGCTTGAGGTACGCGCGCTACTAAAAATTTTCCATCTTGTTTGGAACGAACTAGATAATTAATTTGTAATAACATTATTTTTTACTCCCAATATTTTTTGGTTATAGAAAATTATTTTTCTTGCTGTGATAAATATCCTTCAATTAAGATATCCGAATCGATCGCCATCAGGGCGATTTCATTTAGTTGCAGAGCATCTGTCATTTGACTCAAGTTTAAATTGCCGACGGGAGAAGGTGCAGATTTTCCACCGATAATTTTGGGAGCGATAAATGCCATCACTTTTTGAATTGTACCATCGGCAATCGCACGAGCAGCTAAAGTACCGCCACATTCCCACAAGATTTTAGATAAATCTAATTGATAAAGATGTTCCATTACTAGTTTGGGGGTTACTGTAGGAAGGTTGATTATTGTTACACCTTTAGAGGCGAGTTTTTCTTGTAATGAAGGATTGCTATTCGCCTCGGTAAAGATCGTCGTAGGAGCGATATCTGTTTGCCATAGATTGCATTCTTCTGGTAAATCCATACTGCGACTCATCACTATTCGCAGAGGATTGTGTTGTGTTAAATTATGAGTGGTTAAATGGGGATTATCCTTGCGTACTGTATTCCCACCAATGATTATGGCATCGCAAACACTTCTTACTTGATGCACTAAATGACGCGAAGCTTTTCCCGTCACCCAAGCACTATGTCCAGTAGTTGTGGCAATCTTGCCATCTAGAGTCATGGCATATTTGAGAATGCCAAAGGGCTGTTTTTTAGTAATACGATGAATAAAAGCCTCGTTCAGTTGGCGACAAGCTGGTTCTTCTACCCCCACTACTACTTCTATGCCTGCTTTTCTCAAGCGATCGATTCCTCCTCCCGCAACTCTAGGATCGGGATCTACCATTCCTGCCACCACCTTGGCAACTTTTGCCTTAATTAAGCCTTCCGAACAGGGAGGAGTTCTGCCATAATGATTGCAAGGTTCTAGGTTGACATATACTGTCGCTCCCTGGGCTGCTTCTCCCGCGTCTTGGAGAGCAAATACTTCTGCGTGGGGTTGTCCGACACCAGGATGAAAGCCTTCGCCGATAATTTTGCCATCTTTGACCACAACCGATCCCACTAGGGGGTTCGGACTAGTTTTTCCTGCGGCTTGTCGGGCTAATTCCAAACACCGCTGCATCATTAAGACATCAAAATCTGATTTGGTCTGTTTATTTTCCATAATTTTATTAATACTATTAATTGATATTATTTTTCTTTGATACTGAATTTATTAAAAGCTAATAACAATCAATACCATACTTTCAACTAGCAGCGATCTAATGGCAGTGTATCAAAATCGAGAGGCATTTATTCCCTATAGTCGTCAAGAAATTATTGAATTATGTATTAAAGATGGCAAAATTTCTGTGGGTGAGGAGCAAGATTTTCGCGATTTTTGCAATATATTATCTGCTTATTATCATTTTAAACTACATCGTTCTTTAGAAGTTCTCAAAACTAATTTTGTTCCTTTTAATCCTGATTTAGATTTATCTAATGCTAGGAAAAATTTAGACACGAATATTGATTTATTAGAGCAAGAAAATGAATTAATTGATACTTTTACTTCTATATTAGAGAGAGCTAATTACTATCCTATATCTCAACAAACTTTAGACAAAGCATTAGAAGAAGGATCTGTTTTCGATCTAGAAACTGAAGTAGATTTCAATGATTTTGAACGGGTTGTTTGTTACTGTCGTGGAGATTCTTTAGATAAAGTTACTTTCAAAAAATGGTTTTTTAAGACAGTAGAAAAAGAAATTGAAGTTTACCATCGTGTAGTCTTACTAATTAAATTTAAAGAAGAAAGACATTTTAAAGATAAACCAGTCAAAAATGAAGAACTAAAATTTAAGCCAGGAAAAACCTACGTCTATTTGTATAAAAATTTGTCCAAGCTAGATCTAGAATTTATCTTTCCTAATGTCAAAATGACCATGAATTGGAAAGATCGAATTTTATTTGGCGTTCCTGCGATCGGTGCGGCAATTCCTTTAACTTTAAGAATTGTTCCTCAGTTAATTTTAGTTGTCGGCGTATTAATTTATTTGACTTTAGGGCATCAACCGATCGCCGAATTAGAAGTTAATGAAGAAGATGTCAGAAATATTACTCCCCTAATTATAGCAATTTTATCTTTGACAATTACAATGGGGGGCTTTGCTTTCAAGCAATATAACACTTATAAAAACAAACAAATCAAATTTCAAAAAAGCGTTACCGAGACTCTTTTCTATCGTAATATTGCCAACAATAGTGGCGTGTTTCAATATATTATTGATGCGGCAGAAGAAGAGGAATGCAAAGAAATTATTTTAGTTTACTATCATCTTTTAACCAGCGATCGCCCTTTGACTCCAGCCCAACTAGACGATCGCATTGAAGCCTGGATGGAAGACCGTTTTAATACGAAAATAGATTTTGATATTGATAAAACCCTCGATAATTTGGCAGCAATCAAAGGAGAAATTCGCCACAGCGAAGATAGTACTTACGCTACCAAACAAATAGCCTTGCTACAAAAAGACCTACGTAACAATTACTGTCAAGTATTACCTCTAAAACAAGCTAAATGTACAATCGATTATGTTTGGGATAATCTGTTTCAATATTAATCTAGCAGTTCTCATTTTAATGCAGTACAGTCAAGACCTCGGTTTTGGTTAATGGTTAATGGTTAATGGTTAATGGTTGATTGTCTGTATCACAGCAATTAGATAAATTCTATAGTAGCAATCATTAATAGTCATAAATACTCAAGATTTACTTTTTAAAACACAATTTGTTATTATTTAAAATAAATGTCAGGTTTCTATAACATTGATTAATGCTCATAATTACCAAAAATATCATTGAGTGAGTCGATTTTCATAGTAATATTATTAAGCCATAAAATCAGCAAATAAAGTATCTCTAAATAATTGAGATTAATGTTCAATGATCAATGCTAAATAAAATGAAAGCAGATCGAAAAATTAACTTCGATCGCGATCGCGCCGATGGATACGATCTAGATATTAGAAAAGCAATTCCTGGTTACGAAGCTTTGCATTACATGGCGCAAAGTATACTCGCAACTAATTTACCCGCCACAGCTAACTTGCTAGTCGTGGGCTCGGGTACGGGAATGGAACTGATTAATTACTGTCAAGAATATCCTCAATGGTTGCTAACAGGAGTCGATCCTTCAGAGGCGATGATGGCTGTAGCTAAACAAGAATTGAGCGATCGAGGATTGTTAAATAGAGTAAGTCTACATACAGGCTATATCAACACTCTTGCCAATACCAAGCTAATGGATGCAGCGACATTAATATTGGTCATGCACTTTCTTCCCGATGATGGTTCTAAGCTAGAGCTACTGAAAAATATTGCCCAACACTTAAAACCAGGAGCAGATTTTATTCTAGCGGATCTTTATGGCGACGGCTCGACTGCAGATTTTGCTCGATTGAGAACAGCTTGGAAAACTTTCTATTTTAGTCAATTAGATGAAGTCGCTAAAATTAAAGCCGAACGAGAATTTGAAGCATCTATTAATAACTCTATATTTTTTATTACTGAGGCTAGAATCATCCAATTGCTAAACATTGCTGGATTCGATCGCGTCAGCAGATTTTATAATGGTTTTCTGTTTGGCGGCTGGATGGCTAAATACATTGGCAACTAAATTTTAACCCGATTACCCATTACCCATTACCCATTACCCATTACCCATTACCCAACTATGACTGAACCAATCCGTATTTTGATGTGCGCCCCCGATCACTACGATGTAGACTATGTAATTAATCCTTGGATGGAAGGAAATATTCATAAATCTTCTCAAGACAAAGCAGCAGAACAATGGTCAAAATTGCATTTTGTTCTCAACGACATCGCTAAGGTAGATCTAGTCCAAGGACAACCAGGCGTACCCGATATGGTATTTACCGCTAATGCTGGTTTAGTATTGGGAGATAATGCGGTTTTGAGTCGTTTTTACCATCCCGAACGTCAGGGAGAAGAACCCCATTTCAAAAAATGGTTTGAAGATAACGGTTTTAACGTTTTTGAATTGCCTCAAGATCTACCTTTTGAGGGGGCGGGCGATGCTCTACTAGATCGAGAAGGACGTTGGTTGTGGGCTGGTTATGGTTTTCGTTCGGAATTAGATTCCCATCCCTATTTAGCAAAATGGCTGGATATTGAAGTACTATCTCTACGTTTGATCGACGATCGCTTTTATCATTTGGATACTTGTTTTTGTCCTCTGACTGGGGGCTATTTACTCTACTATCCTGCGGCTTTTGACTCCTATTCCAACCACATCATCGAAAAAAGAGTCCCTGAAGAGAAGAGAATTGCGATCGCCGAAGCCGATGCGATTAATTTTGCTTGCAATACAGTTAATGTAGGCAATAAAGTCGTGATGAATAAAGCCAGCACCCCTCTCAAACAAAAATTGAGCGATTGCGGATTTGAAGTCATCGAAACTCCTTTAACAGAATTCCTCAAAGCAGGTGGGGCAGCTAAATGCTTGACCCTCAGAATTAACGAGCCAGTTCTGCCCGACGTTCATGCCAACAACCCCATCGAAAGCCGCATCATTAACATGGAAGGACATCTATTAGACGCGGGGCTCATGAACCGTTCTTTAGATTTAGTGGTCGATAATGGCGGTAGTTTTAAAGTACTCAACTTCGATTTGGGTATAGAAAGACAAAGCACTTCTAAAGCCGAAGTCAGAGTTTCTGCCCCAGATCACGAAGTGATGGAAGAAATTGTCAGCCAGCTAATTGAAATTGGCTCGATTATTCCCCAAGATGATGGCAAAAATGCGGTTTTAGAAACCTGCGAACTAGATGGTGTAGCGCCCGATGACTTTTACGTCACTAACATCTATCCTACGGAAATCAGAATTAAAGATCGTTGGATTAGAGTGCAACAACAACGGATGGATGGGGCGATTGTCGTGAAAGAAAACGGTGGCGAAATAACTGCCGAATGTAAAATTTTACGAGATTTAAGTAAAGGCGATCGCGTAGTCGTGGATGTTGATGGCATTCGCACCGTTCGCAAAAAAGCCAATCGCGAAAAAGTTAAAGAAGAATTCAGCTTTATGGGTGCGGGAGTCTCCAGCGAAAGAAGAGTCGAATTAGTTGTAGAACAAATTGCTTGGGAATTGCGTCGAATTCGCGATCGCGGCGGTAAAGTTGTAGTCACCGCAGGACCTGTGGTAATTCACACGGGAGGGGGACAGCATCTTTCTAGTTTGGTGCGGGGTGGATACATCCAGGGTTTATTAGGAGGTAATGCGATCGCCGTTCACGATATCGAACAATCTTTGATGGGAACTTCTTTGGGGGTAGATATGCAAAAAGGAACTCCCGTCAGAGGCGGACATCGACACCATCTCAAGGTAATTAACACCGTACGCCGTTACGGTAGCATTGCTAAAGCAGTGGAAGCGGGAGTAGTGACTAAAGGTATTATGTATGAATGCGTCAAGCATAACGTTCCCTTTGCCCTAGCTGGTTCGATTCGCGATGATGGTCCTTTGCCCGATACCCAAATGGATTTGATTAAAGCTCAAGAAGAATACGCCCAACTTCTAGAAGGTACGGATATGATTCTAATGCTATCTACTATGTTGCATTCCATTGGTGTAGGTAACATGACCCCTGCGGGAGTTAAAATGGTCTGTGTCGATATCAATCCTGCGGTAGTCACTAAATTAAGCGATCGCGGTTCGGTAGAGTCGGTTGGTGTTGTAACTGATGTGGGCTTATTCCTCAGTTTATTGGTAAATCAATTGAATAAGTTAACTAGTCCCTATCAAGGGTAGTTAATAGTTAGTGGTTAGTAGTCAGTGGTTAGTAGTTAATTAATTGCTAACTCCTAGCCCTATTTTTATCGACCGAACAATCCTATGAACGAATATCAATTTTCAGATGTAATAGACTTTTGGTTCGATCCGCAAGTCAAACCACTTTGGTTTAAAAAAAGCGAAGAATTTGATCGCCAAATTAAAGAGCGTTTTGAAGCAGTATATCTTCGGGCAAAAACAGGTGAGTTAGACAAATGGCGGGATAGTTCTCTTTCTACTTTGGCACTAGTTATTATTCTGGATCAATTTCCCCGCAATATGTATCGTCAAACACCTCAAGCTTTTGGGACTGACGATATGGCGATCGCATTAACTAAATATGCCCTAGATCGTAACTATCAAACTAGTTTGACAGAGGAACAGCAGGTATTTTTATATATGCCTTTAATGCACTCTGAAAGTAGAGACGACCAAGCTTTGAGTGTGGAAATATTTAGCAAGTTAGGCAGAGAAAACAACCTCAAATTCGCTCGTAAACATCAAGAAATTATCGCTCGCTTTGGTCGTTTTCCCCACCGCAACCAAATCATAGGACGCAAATCGACCCCCGCAGAAGAAGAGTTTTTAACTCAACCTGGGTCTAGTTTTTAAGCTAAAATACTCAAAGTTTAATAAATAGATAATCAAATGCCCGATTTAAAGGAAAAACTCAGTAAAGATATTGCCGATATCTCTTGGCAAGACTTGTTACCCCACGCCAAAAGAGATGCAGTGATTGTTGTGGAGTCGGGTTTAGATTTATCTGAAGTGGCAGTCGCGATCGCTCAAGATGATACTAATTCCGTACAAAATTGGATCGCTAATAACTCTATTGCCAAGCCAACCGCAGAGCAATTGAGTACCTGGAATGATTTGCCCCAAAAACAGTTTACGGCTTTAATCGTACAACCCTTTGTAGTGGTTCAAGAATCTAATTAATTTTTTCCAGCCGCTCAAATGCGATCGCGTTGAAAGCTCATTTTAATCCATTCAATACATTCATTTTGGCTCTTAAATATTTTTGGCGCAGCAATATTAAGTAATTTTTTGGGGGGATAGCAATCATAAAAACATTTACCCCCTTCTTCATGCAAAATGATTAAGTTATTGCGGTAAGTATAACGCTGACGAAAATAGTCAGACCCTTCTAAAATAAACTGACTATCTAAATGCTCTTGGGCGATTTTAATAATCTTAGGTAGTTTAGAAGAATATGATTGGGCGGGGTTTTGTGCTTGGTGCAGTTGGCTGGTATAGCCTTGTTCGGAAAGTAAACTATAGGAATAAATATCATCTCCATCAATACAGCCAGATACAAAGGGAATTATCAAGCATTCTTGATAGGCTACGGACTTTTCATAAAGAAATCGATTCATGTCTGGGATTATAAATTGGCTATTGCTACATAAGCTACAAATAGTCTATGTAAACTTAATTACATACTTAATAAATTAGGGCAAGATAATACCTCACCCTGAAAAATTTTAGAAAGCTTAACGCTTATCTTTAAATTAAGTCAAACACAAATCGAGCCCTATTGTTAAAGAGTTAGAGATTGAGGATTAGTTTCAATCAAAGTAGCCAAATCTTTGAGGAAAGCTGCTGCTTGTGCGCCATAAATAATACGGTGGTCGGAAGTAATATTAACTTTCATTTGTCGTTTGACTCCCATCATGCCCGAATCATCGGCAACCAATTGAGGTTTAGAACCACCAACAGCTAAGATAGAACCTTGTCCTGGGGGTAGAATCGCATCAAAGTTGTCTACGCCAAACATTCCTAAGTTAGATAGGGTAAAAGTCCCAGTACTATATTCTTCTGGTTTGAGTTGTTTTGCTCTAGCACGAGCGACTAAATCTTTCCAAGTACGAGATAGGGAATAAATATCCATGGCATCTGCATTACGCAATACAGGAGTAATTAAACCACCATCGGGCATAGCTACCGCTACAGCAATATTAATTTCCGAGTTATAGCTAATGGCATCGGCAGCATAACTAGCGTTAACGACAGGATGATTTTTCAAAGTAACTGCGATCGCTTTTGCTAATAAAGCCGTCATCGTTACCCCTTTAGGTTTGATTTGCTGGTAAAGCTTATCTAGAGCGTCGGTGTTCATCGTATAAGCAACGTGGAAAATAGGCACTTGCAAACTTGCCATCATGTTTTGTACCACTGCTTTTTGTAGAGTGTTGAGAGGTACAGTTTCTCCAGGAGTGACGCTGGCAGGTACAACTACAGGAGTAGGAGGTGTAGCAGTTACAGGAGGTGCAGTAGTTACAGGAGTAGGAGGTGTAATAGTTGGAGTTTTACCCGATGCTTTTTCTACGTCACTAGCAGTAATACGTCCGTAAGGGCCACTACCTTGAAGAGTTTTTAAATCTACGTTAAATTGTTTGGCTAATTTTTTCGCTCTGGGAGAGGCAACAATTCTGCCAGATCCATTACTATTTATAGTTTTGGTTGCAGTAGCCGTGGCTGTGGCAGCAACAGGAGCGGGGGTAGCTGCGGGCGCAGCAGTTTCTGTGGTTTGACTTCCGCCTTGCTGGTGGGATGCTGCTTGTTTTTTAGCTTCTTCAATTTCTGCCTCAGTTTCGGCGATGAGTCCGATCGCACTACCTACAGGAGCTTCGTCTCCTGCTTCGACCATAATAACTGCCAGATAGCCTTCGTTAAAGGATTCTACATCCATGTCGGCTTTGTCCGACTCCACTACTAAAACCGTTTCTCCTTTTTCGATTTTGTCCCCAGCAGATTTTGTCCACTCGACAATTTTTCCTGTTTCCATAGTGGAACTTAGGGCGGGCATAAATATATCGTGAATCATGGTATGCAATCTTGTTTTCTTTTAGTAAGTTACTGATAATCAAAAATCGAAGGAAATTATTAGAATAGTATTTCCTTATTTCAGAGCGATATTGCTGCGCTGATTACAATCTAAAATGATAACATTTATCGTCGGAGGCTCATTAGACCTATACCCACGAATTAAGATTACTGATTGGGGTCAGAGGTATGTGTTTACCAATTTTGGAAATTATCGGCAAAGCGATCGAGAGATAGTAGTTTGATTCGGGAATCTTGGCTGGCGATCGCTCTATCTGGTTCTAAGTTATAACCCCAGTCAGCTAAAAACAAACTGACGCAATCTAAATCGGGCTGTTGGGCTACTTGTTGTAGAGCTTTAAGGCGATCTTCCACAAAGAAAATTGTAGAACTTGAGTTTAGGTTATGGCGATCGCGAATAATTCTCAGGGTTTCGTATTTGGGACGTTTGCTTTCTTTGCCGATAATTTTTTCTCGGGGAAGATCCACTCCCTGTTGTTCTAATAGCTGTTTAACAAACCTTCCTTCTTTAGTAGTCACTATATAAAACTCTATTTCCGAAGTAATAATTTGTTCCAGGCGATCGATTACCCCAGGATAAAAACGATGTAATGCCAACCAATCATTTAAACTATTTTGAATCCAGTTATCCCTAACTCCATCCAACTGTTGCACTACATTTTGCTTTACTAAACCTTCCGACTCTAATAACTTGAGGGAAATACCCTTCCAATCTTGTAAAATCTCCGCTTCTTCAATACCCAAAACTAACGCCCGCAACAGGATTGGCATTTCCCAGCCAGTTTCAATTACAGGACGCAGTTTATAAAAACTAGGGGCGAGATTATCGTCGATAGTTTCTGACGACCAAATATTCTCGTAAGCACGCTTGGTGCTGGCAAAATATTCAATCAAACCATCGCAAATTACACCATCAAAATCTAAAGCCAGAACATTTATCATTTACCACGCCTAATGTGAATGAGTTTCGTTGCAATTTGTTAGCTATCAGCTATCAGCTATCAGCTTTTAGTTATTAGTTTTTACTTCTTACTTCTTACTTCTCACTGTCCCCTAGTCACCCAGTCGCCCAGTCACCCAGTCTTCCAGTCACCTAGTCTTTCATACTGGATATCTTGCTTTTAAGCTCATCAACAGTAGCCAGCAAATCACTTTGGGCGATCGCTTGTTGTTCTCCCGAAGCCAGCCATTTGAGGTTAACGGTGTTATTTTCGGCTTCGGCATCGCCTAATACCAAGCAAGCCACAGCACCACTGCGATCGGCTCTTTTAAATTGTTTGCCAAAAGCACTACCGCTAAGGTCTAATTCGATACCCAAGCCAGCTTGACGCAATTTCTGAGCTAATAACAAGCTTTGAGCTTCTGCTGCTGCACCACGAGATACGATATATAGGTCGGGATTTTTGACGGGATTTGAGCCTAGTTGTTTGAGCAGGATCACCAGTCTTTCCATACCCATTGCCCAGCCTACTGCTTGGGTTTCGGGTCCTCCTAATTCTGATACCAGACCATCATAACGTCCACCACCACAGACGGTAGCTTGAGAACCTAAGTTATCGGATTTGATTTCAAAAGCAGTGTGGGTATAGTAGTCTAACCCTCTTACCAAACAGTGATTGATTTGATATTCAATACCCAAATCGGAAAGTAAGTTTAACGCAGTATCGAAGTGTTTTTTCGACTCTAAGCTCAGATTATCGATAATTTTGGGGGCATTTTGGGCAATTTCTTGGGTTTTGGGGTCTTTACTATCTAATATCCGCAACGGATTGCGAGTCAAGCGGTCTTGGGAGTCGGCATCCAAATCGCCTTTATAAGGTTCGAGATAATTAACTAGGGCTTCTCTATACTTAGTGCGATCGCTTTTGTTACCTACGGAATTAATATCTAACTGAAGATCATTCAATCCCAAAGCTTTTAAAATATCAATAGCTAAAGCAATAACTTCCGCATCTGCGCGGGGTGCGCCACAACCGATTAATTCTAAACCAACTTGATGAAACTGTCTTTGACGACCAGCTTGAGGACGCTCGTAACGAAACATGGGACCAGTATACCAAAGCCGCTGAACTCCTCCTTGGGCGTGGAGTTTGTTTTGAATATAAGCCCGTACTATCCCCGCAGTACCTTCTGGGCGCAGGGTGATTGATTTGCTGCCACCTTTGCTTTGGAAGGTGTACATTTCTTTGCCTACTACGTCGGTAGCTTCGCCGATACCGCGCTCGAATAATGCGGTTTGCTCGAAAATAGGGGCGCGAATTTCTCGATATACCGCCCGTCCTAAGATTTCTTTGACTTTGGCTTCGATCGCTTGCCAGTAGCCTATTTCCTCTGGCAATATATCCTGAGTTCCTCGTAATGCTTGAATCATCTAGTTAGTTATCAAATTATTATCCGCCTCACGGGGATTTCATCTTAAAAAGGTTTTACGCTCAAAGAAAAATGAATTCCTTTTTCCTGCAAAGAATTTCCTTCTGGTAATTTATCATCAAATAGGGGAATTCCTATAGCAAGGCTCAAATTTATCTTATCGTCGATCGCCATCTCGGTTGCAATGCCTAAAGATGCGAGAGTATTGACTCTGGTAGGGAAATCGTCGGAGTTCCAAACCCGACCAAAATCGAAAAAAGGGCTGAGTATTAAACTCAAATTCCAGTCTGGAACTTGTAAAACTGTCTGGTTTAACTCCAAAGAAGCGAGGATGCCATTATCTCCTCTCGCAGCGTCTCTGGTGTAGCCTCGAACGGTATTTACACCTCCAACTAGAAACTGTTCGTGAGTATAGAGAGCATCGTTAGAAAATTGCATAATGCCTTTTAAATTGAGGATGCTATTTTCCGCTACAATTTGACGATAATTAGTAAATCCCCGCCAGATGAAATACTGGCTGTCAGGTGCGTCTGCATTAATAGTAGAGTCGAAGGCATTGATGCCGATGGAAAACTGAGAAGCAGCAGCGATTACTCTAGTTGTAGTGCGATTGCTAAATTCTTGGGAAAAAATCAAAGTCGAAGTAGCATTTTCTCCCCTATCGTCCAAACCTCTAGCTAAATCTGGAAAACCAAGATCCATTAAGGTAAATTGACTTTGATGGTAGTTAAAGCC
>NZ_JBZNBU010000032.1:0-17624 GCF_058530065.1 Waterburya sp.
GTGCTAATTATTCTCCTTTCCTTGTTGACTCACACCCGAAGTAGAAAACAGATGGCAATCATTGGTTCTACTTTTGTCGCTACTTCAGCGATTATGTATTTTGTCTTTATCATGGCGATGGTTTTGGTTGGCTCTTTGTTTTTAGAACAATACGGCACAATCGCCATGTTAGGATTGGGCATTGTAGTTGCGATCGCAGGATTGATTAACCTTAAAGATTATTTCTGGTTGAAGCAAGGTTTTTCTCTCTCCCTCTCAACAAAACAACAATTAGCTGTCAGTAAAAAAGCCAGCCAAATCTCGAAAACTCTAAAAGCAGGACAACAGAATAAAACAATGCTCTTTACTGCTTTGGGCGGAACGGTTTTATTAGGGATCTTCGTTAATATTATTGAGTTGGGCTGTACCGCGATTTTGCCTGCGGTTTATATGACTAGTCTGCTGAATTATTGTTCTTCAAGTTTATGGTGGTGTGCGGCTTTTTGGACGGGAATTTATGCGATAGTTTATATTATTCCTCTAGTGGTGATTTTAGCTAACTTCATTTATTCCTTTAAGTCTTCAAGATTGAGCGAATCTCAAGGAAAAATCCTCAAACTAACAGCAGGGATCTTTATGTTGTTCTTTGGGCTGCTAATGATTTTTAAACCAGAGTTATTGACTTTTAGTTAATTTCAAGAAAATAGTTTTTAGTTTTTAGTTTTTAGTTTTTAGGACAACTAACTACTAACTACTAACTACTAACTACTAACAACCAGATCGATAGTCAGTAGCTTAACCCTAAGTCAGCTTAAGTTACAGAGAAAAAGAGATCGGCTCTATTTTTTGGTTTGAGGTGGATCGATTAAGTTGGCAAATGATGCCATCGGGATCATGGGTAGCATTGGCAGCAAACAAATAAGTCCTTGACTGAAAGTAAGTGGTGCTGTGTCAAACAGAGTATTCATTAAACCCCACTGACTAAAAATGATTTGTAGAATAGCAGCCGTTACAATACCAATAATTAAGATTGGTGCTTGGGCGATTGCATTTGTTCTACGGCGTAGATAATTGATTATATTGCTTCCTAACTGGCTGATACTTACTAGATAGACCATCCTAGCTGCAACTAAAGATTGAATTGCCATGGTGCGAGCAACTGCAACATCTCCTGTAGTAGATTTTGCCCACTCAAACATCCCAAAAATTAAAATCCAGTTAAATAATGATACCGCTAAGATTCGCATGAGTAGTTTGCGAGTGAGCAAGGGTTCATTGGGATTGCTGGGTGGCTGCTGCATCATTCCCTGAGATTTGGCTTCAAACGCCAAAGGAACGGTCATGGTAATGGAATTAATCATATTGAGCCAGAGTACCTGCAAAGAAAGAATTGGTAAATCCCTGGCTAGCAAGGCACTAATTAGAATAGTCATCGATTCACCACCATTAACAGGTAAGAGAAAGGCGATCGCTTTGCGTAGATTTTGATAGACGGTGCGCCCCTCTTCTACTGCTGCTTCAATAGAGGCAAAATTATCATCGGTTAGGAGCATATCAGCCGATTCTCGCGCTACCTCCGTTCCTCCTTTACCCATTGCAATGCCAATATCAGCTTGTTTGAGGGCAGGAGCATCATTGACACCATCTCCAGTCATTGCCACAATTTCTCCTTGAGACTGAAGTGCTTCGACTAGTCGTAGTTTTTGGGTAGGTGCAACCCTGGCAAATACCGAACCCTCTCTAACTGCCTGAGCCAGATCTCCATCGCCCATTAGCTCTAACTGTTTGCCTTCATAAGCTAAAATACCTTTTGTCTGGTTAATGTCCATTCTACGGGCGATCGCCTGGGCAGTGGTGATATGATCCCCCGTAATCATTTTGACTTGAATTCCCGCCGTTTGACAAGCATGGATTGCCGAGATAGCTTCGGGGCGAGGGGGATCGATCATGCCCTGTAAACCGAGAAAAACTAGGTCTGTGGCAATGTCTTCATGGTCGATCGAATGCTGGTGATGACTCAATGGCTTTTTGGCAAAAGCTAACACTCGCAAACCTTTTCTTGCCATATTTGCTACTGCTTGTTCGATCGGCAGGCGATCGAAAGGGATGACTTTACCATCGCGATCGACGGTTCGAGAACATCGACTCAGTAACGACTCTACCGAACCCTTGACGTAAATTATTGGGTCAACCCCATCATGTAAGGTTGCCATATATTGATACTCTGATTCAAAAGGAATTACATCCAATCGCGGTTGTTTAGCTGCCAAACCAGATTGACTCAAGCTGGCTTTAGCTGCTGCTGTAATCAATGCTCCTTCGGTGGGATCGCCTACAACCATCCAATCTTCTCCTGTTTGTTTTAACTGGGAATCATTACAAAGTACTCCAGCTACTAAACATTCTTCTAAAGCTGACGGTAATTCATCTTCCAAAGGATTGGTGGAATCGCGATCGCCCTGAGGGCTAATTTCTCCTTTAGGACTATAGCCACTACCGCTCACTTTATAATATTTATCGCCTACATAAATACTCTGTACCGTCATTTGATTTTCCGTTAGAGTGCCAGTTTTATCCGAACAAATAACGGTGGCATTGCCCAAGGCTTCCACCGCAGGTAATTTACGAATAATGGCATGACGACGTGCCATACGGTTGACTCCAATTGCCAAAGCGATCGTAACAACTGCGGGTAGCCCTTCAGGAATGGCACTAACCGCCAATGCTACCGTAGCTTCAAACATATAAAGCCAAGATTCACCTTGTCCCAAACCAATGGCAAAAGTTAATCCTGCCAGAGTTAATACTGCATAGAGTAAAGTACGGCTAAACTTAGCAAACTTCCGAGTTAACGGCGTAGTCAAGCTAACTTTTTGCTCCATCGATTGAGAAATCTGCCCGACTTCAGTATTGTTAGCTGTAGCGATAACTATGCCCCTGCCCTGTCCAAAGGTAACAAAACTTCCTGCATAAGCCATATTGATCCTCTCTGCCAGGGGGGTATCGTGAGGTAAGGTTTGGATAGATTTATTTACTGGTACAGATTCCCCAGTCAAAGCAGACTCATCTATCTGTAAATTACGCACTTTTAGCAGTCTTAAATCTGCTGGAACTTTATCTCCCGATGTCAGCAAAACTAAATCTCCAGGTACTAAATCCTGAGAGGGGATTCGCAGGGATTGTCCTTCTCTTAGCACAGTTACCTCTGTGGTGACTGATTTTGCCAAAGAAGCGATCGCACCTTCGGCTTGAGCTTCCTGCACATAGCCAATTACGGCATTAATTAGGGTAACTCCCCAGATTACGGCTGCATTTGTCCACGAACCTAAGACTGCTTTAATCGCTCCTGCCAGCAAGAGAATATAAAGTAGTGGTTGATGAAATTGCAGGAGAAATTTTTGCCAAGCTGGTTTGCCTGGCTTGAATTTTAATTCATTCCAGCCATATTTTTCGTAGCGACGGGCGACTTCTTCTGGAGATAAACCTTCTGTGGAATTGCTGCTGAATAATTCAATAATTTCTGTTTCCGAAAGATGATGGTATGTCGAACCTTTCTCTTTAGGCTGAGATTGTAATCTTACTGACATATTACTTTCCAGTTAATTAAAAATTTTCTCGATCGATCTAGATTTATTTAAAAGCTTCAATCTGGGCTTTGAGCTAAAGAGGTTTTAAAATTTTGCTGATTAAGACTTTGTCTTCTGTACTTCTTTTTGAGTTAAAGAGTGAAAATAGAAGTAAAGATGATATTTGTTGACTATAGTTATCAATTATAGATTAATCCCAATTTTAAATTAAGATTTCATTTATTTATCTATATAGAAAGTATTCACCATAATAGATTGCGATCGCAGCATCGAACAAAGTAGGGAGTCATGAGTAATGAGTACAGTAGTTGTCTGAAATTAGTAAATGGTTATAAAATATTGCCTCAAGTTATCGATCGCCAGTTGATCGATTTATTCAGAAAAGAGATTGCCAAATACACTCGATATGAAGAAATTCACGGTATCAGGAATGTACATTTAAAAGTTCCTGCTATTGGAGAATTAACTCAATCGTCGCTTATCGGTAATATGCTGGATAACTACAGCGATCCTAAAGACTATAAATTAATTAAGGCGATTTTCTTTAATAAAAACCAAAACAATAATTGGTCTGTACCTTGGCATCAGGATAAAACTATTGCAGTTAAGGAAAAAGCTGCTTTAGATGGATATAAAAATTGGACGGTCAAACAAGGCATTCATCACGTACAACCGCCAGCAGAGATTTTAGAACGTATTATTACAATTAGAATTGCTTTAGAAAATTGCGATCGCTACAATGGTGCGTTAAAAATAATACCGCGATCGCACGAATTCGGAATATTAGATAAAAAAGCAATAGATCGCCTCGCTCAAACAGAATCTTCTGTATGTTGTTCGATGAAAGCTGGAGATATATTAATTATGCACCCCCTGATTTTACATTCTTCACCTAAAAGCACTAGCGATCGAGCAAGAGGTACTATCCATTTAGAATATAGTACTATCGAATTGCCTCCATCTTTATCGTGGTACTTATCAACAAAATCTCAAAAAAATTTCTAGTTTTAAATTAAGAAATAGCTAAAACATCACTAACCAACCATGCGGTAATAATTAATAACAAGATCCCTACAGACAAATCTAAAGTTTCGGGAGTTAGTTTTTTCGACAGCCAATAACCGATAGAAACCCCAATCAAACTAGTGGCGATTAAAGCTAAAGCAGCCCCTGCAAATACTACCCAAGGTGCTTGTGACTCCGCACTCATCAGGAGGGTAACAATTTGAGTTTTATCTCCCATTTCCGCTAAGAATATGGTGATAAAGGTAGAGCTAAAAACCAACCAAAAATTATTTTGTTTTCCTTGACCAGTTTTAGAGATTAATGTCTGGTTTATTTTTTCTGTTGCTAAAGGTTGGTTCTTGCTGGTTTCCATTAAAGTGTCGATCGCTCTTTGATTATCGTTCAATAATATTACTTTATTAAAAGATGTAAATAAAAATTTTAAGCATAAAGCGATCGCTTGTTGCTAAATTACTAGAAATGCGATCGCTCAAAAATAATCTTCGATTAAAATTCAGGTTTCCAACTACTCAATGGCAATAGAGGTGGGAGAAGAACTAGAACTATTACTACCAGAATCACCAGAACCTTTACGGAAATCTGCATACAAGCGATCGCGCCAAGCGAAAAATGGTTCAAAAGCAATATTATCTGCCAATCCTGGGATACCTTTACCTTTGAGGGGATCGGGGATATCTAAATAAGAACCTGCGGGGAACTTTAACATTACGCTCAATCCCGCTACAGCCAAGTCAGCTAGAGTAGGAGTATCTCCCGTTAGATAGGGTTGGTTTTGTAGAATCAAACACAATGCTTCCAAGTCTTGAGTCAAGCTTTTTTTCGCTTCTTTAACTGCATCTCCCCCAAAACCGACACCAGTACCCAAAACATCGAGTAATTCACCTGGAATTGCGCCTACTGCCGTTTTAAGGATATCTGGAGTGTTGGCAGGTAAAACGGAAGTACGGAAGTTTTGATTTTGGTTCAAAGCACCAATGAATGCTTTTCTAGCTTGCAAGCCAATGGAAGCATCTGCCCATTCTTCAATTAGCAAACATTGTCCTTTAGCTAAACTATCGGTGGGAATAATTGGACGTTCGGGATATTTTCGTTCCAGATAAAGGGCGATTTCCGTAGAATCAGATATATAAGTGCTGCCATCTTTGAGTACTGGTACTTGACGAGAACCAGATTTTTGCAACAGTTCTATTTGTCCGACTCCTGGGGTAACTTCAATCTTGCGATATTCTAATTGCTTGTAATCTAAAATGAGGCGAACTTTTTCAGAATACTGAGACAATTCAAATTGATATAGTTCTAGCATTAAAACTCCTTATTATTGAGATAGATTTTAGGTATTATTTACAGTTGTTAATTTAGCGCATCGATAAACTTTAGTACATCGCTCTATAGTCGGTAAATCAAAGAGTTAAGAGCTTAGGACAAAACACGGATAAACTCTAAAGGTAAACCGTCAGTATCGGCGATAAAAGCTACCTCATAAATAGAGTCGCCAATTTGTTGTTGTTCGGGTTCTAAAAGAATTTTGAGAGGAGCGATTTTCTCTTTCAATTCTGCCAACCAAGCAGATAAATCTGAGGTAATCTCGCTCAGATCGAAAGATAAATGATAGTAGCCCACATAATGCTCGTCACCAAAAGCATCGGGGGCGGGTTTTGGTTCGGGGATTTGAATTAATTCGATCCGCCCCCCTAAGCCAGTCATCCAACAAGCCAGAGTATATCCCGTCGTAAAACGCTCTTTGACTGTAAAACCCAATCCTTCGTAAAAAGCGATCGCTCGATGAATATCTGCGGTACGAATTGAAGCATGGTGCATCTCGATTAATTAGTTGGAAATTTTAGATAAATTTAAGCTTTTACTTATCAAATAAAAAGCGATAGGGATAGTGACGGGGTACTCCTGGCTCTTTTTCTAAAATAAAATTAATAATTTCCCAATAGGGTTCGGCATCTTTTTCGGGACTAAAACCAATTGGTAGTCCGTATAATTTGGGGGATCTATACTCCGAAGCATCTCGCCAAGGATGGCTGCGTTCTAAATAAGAACTAATCAAATCTCGATAGCGATGGGCAATAATCACCTTAGTAGCGCGAAAACCTTCAGCATACAAAGCATCCAAAGCTTCGTGAATCTCGAAACGAATGCCGTCGGGATGGGTATGCTGACGATACCATTGCTTTTCCCACAGTCGCCAACGTCTGCCAGAGGGCAAATGGCTTAATTCCTTAATCTTGGGATCTGCCTCAAAAGCACCATGACGATTGCACAGATAAGTATCGGTTAAGGTCAAAGCGGGAATAGATTGTCGGCAATGGGGACAAATTATTTCAGGACCGAAAATAGGATATTGTAAAGCTAAATTCATAAATTCAAAAAATTATTCTTTTACCTTATAACACGGGTTACTCTAGTCAAACTGAAATGTTTCTACTATCCTAATTTTTATTATTGTGACTGAATTTCCCCATCCTAATTGCGATCGCCCAAATTTATCATTGGCTGCGTTTGTCGCTGATAATGCTACGGTAATTGGTAATGTATCCCTGGCAGAAGGCTCTAGTGTTTGGTATTCCGCTGTAGTGCGGGGCGATATAGAAGCCATAATTATCGGCAAACATAGCAACGTTCAAGATGGTGCAGTTTTACACGGCGATCCTGGCAAGCCGACTATTCTAGAAGACTATGTAACTGTAGGTCATAAAGCCGTGATTCATTCTGCTCATATAGAAACAGGCTGCTTGATTGGGATTGGCGCGATCGTGTTAGATGGTGTTAGAGTTGGCGCGGGGAGTATTGTGGGGGCTGGTTGCGTGGTAACCAAAGACGTTCCAGAGCGATCGCTAGTAGTCGGAATTCCCGCCCGCAAAATCAAAGAGATCGATGATAAACAAGCAGCAGAATTAATCGAACACGCCCGTAATTATGAGAAGTTGGCGATCGCTCATGCTGAGAAGGTGATTGAGTGACGACTAACAACTGTACAGGCTGCTGGTCAGCATTCCCTTGCGCCTGACGGCGACGCGGGGTCTGACCATTTCGCGAACCGCCCCCTACCAACTGTAGGGACGTTTCATGAAACGTCCCTACCAACTAACAACTAATTTTTGTTAATCTTTAGTTTACGAGAAATTATTCTCTTGTTTATTTAAAGTTAACTTAAATGAAGCGATCGACCATATTTAAAGATTTATTAGGTGTTTTTCCTGCAAAGCCACAATTACAAGCAAAATTGAACTCTAATTCTTTAGTTTGGCAGTCAAAGGGAAAAGAAGATCAATTATCTTTAGAAGATGTGGTGGGAGTTTCTTTAGTCGATCCCCAAAATGCTGAATTTCCTGCTTTAATTCTGCACGCTTACCCTATAGATAAAACTGACAAGAAACAATCAAGGGAATTAAAAGAATATTGCTTTACTTGTCCGAATATAGAAGTGCGATCGCAATGGCATCGGGCAATTTCTAATACTCTGATGGGAAAAGAGATCGATGCACCTTTAAAACCCAGACAGTTGCAGGTGATTATCAATCCAATTAGCGGTAAAAAACAGGCATCGCAAATTTTTGCTAAAATTCGTCCTCTGTTCGATCGCAGTTGCTTAAACTACACCGTCAGAGAAACTAATAGTAGTAAAGATATACAAGATTTTGTGCGTAATTTAGATTTAACAGAAATAGATGGATTGGTTATCGTGGGAGGAGATGGCACAATTCACGATGCGATCGCAGGATTAACCAGTCGCCCCGATTGGCAACAGGCGATCGAATTGCCATTGGGGATCATTCCTGGGGGTACGGGAAATGGTTTGTCTAAATCATTATTAGAATTGTCGGGAGAAACTTACAATCCCCTCAATGCTGCTTTTTTAATTGCTAAGGGCAAACAGCAAAACTTCGATTTAGCAGCGGTTAAACAAAACAATAAAAATTACTTTAGTTTCCTATCTTTAGCTTGGGGATTGATTAGCGATGCAGATATCAAGTCAGAAAAGCTTAAATTTTTGGGCGCATTGCGTTTCGATCTCTATGCTCTCTGGTTAATTTGTTTATTACGTACCTACAAAGGTAAGTTTTCTTTTATTCCCCATCCAGATTGTCAAGCAATTGACGATTCTAAAGTCAAAAAACAAGGAGAATGGTATGTCATGGAAGATGATTTTATCTTTTTGTGGGCGATGAATACCCCTTGGGCAGCAAGCGACATGAATGTAACTCCTTATGCTCGACTAGACGATGGAGCGATCGATGTTTTAGTCATGCGTAAAGGAACATCCCGCTTAGAACTTTTAAAAGCTTTGTTGCGTTGTGGCAAAGGAAAACATCTCAATTTACCCCACATTGAATATTATAAGGT
Organism: Waterburya sp.; assembly: GCF_058530065.1. NCBI lineage: Bacteria > Bacillati > Cyanobacteriota > Cyanophyceae > Pleurocapsales > Pleurocapsaceae > Waterburya > Waterburya sp. Next base: position 8,946 of record NZ_JBZNBU010000032.1, read on the forward strand.
TAGTTCTTTTCGTCTCGAACCTCTGACAAAAAAAGGTCTCTTGGTAGTAGATGGCGAACTTGTAGATTACTCACCCATTGAAATGAAAATTATGCCTAATTTAGCTTGTGTTAATGGTTGATAAAACCAAATAAGATAAAATACCTAAATGTTTGCAACATAATGATGATGAATTAGCTGACTATAACCAGATTAATTATGATTATCCCCATCAACCAAAGTATGATTTTGGCAGAGTCGATGCGATAGGCTCAATTTTCAATCTCTAAAGAATTAGATAACCCTTCTTGATTGAGGGATGCAGGAGAATATCATTTTGTTACTAGCTGTACTTATCATTGATATTCGACCTCCTTACTAAGCTTTTTATTGTATGGGTAAACGAGCGATCGCTTTGAGATGAGAAATCCCCGCTTCTTCAAATTTCTCTCCTACCACTGCAAAACCTAGTTTCTGATAGAGAGCAATAATATATGCTTGAGCATGAACGATCGCAACTGTTTTATTTTGCTGTTGAATAATTTTTAGAGCAACAGACATCAGATTTTTACCGACACCTTTTCTTCTGGCTTGAGGCAGTACTGCTAATCGTTCTATTTTGGCAGTATCAGCATCTATGGCTCTAATCCTAGCCGTACCCACTGCTTCGCCATCTAAATAAGCCAGTAACTGAATTGCATCTCGATCCTTACCGTCAAACTCTAGTTCGGGAGATACACCCTGTTCTTCTTGAAAGACTTTGATTCTAATAGAATTAATCGCAGCGATCGCATTCTGATATTCTACGGTTTTTATTTTTAAAGAACCCATCGAGAAGGAGCTAGAAATTAAACATTAAAAGTATCTTCCAAGCGATCGAGTAAGAGATCCGATCCTGGGGTGCGCCAGAGACGATCTAAACCACTAGCGGGCATAGTTAAATATAGAACATCTTGGGGCTGCAAACGAGTCTTTAATAAATTCCAACTGTGTAAAGTGGTATTTTTTCTCTCTAAATATAAAGGAACGAGATCGGACTCGATCGCAATTTCTCGAATGGTACGGTTGCAAAAAGGATGATTAGTAGTAATCATGGTGGCTAAAGCTACCCAAAGTAAATCTTGAGTCATACCATTGCCTAAAATTCTCCCTCCCAAAGCTGCTGCCACAAAGGAATGGGTTGCTAATTCTACAGGAGACAAAACAAAGTCGAATTCAAACACTTCTTGCATCGAACGAGCAAACTGCGGATCGCTACTGCGAACTACGGTCTTAATATAGGGAGCGATCGCTTTGGCTGTTAAGCTAATTTCTAGGTTAGTGGTGTCATGGCTGGTAATGGCAATAATGCTGGCTGCTTTTTTTAAATTAACTGCTTTTAAAGTAGAAGAAATGCTAGCATCTTCAATAATGACGGGAATCCTTAAACACCGAGCCGTACGCAAGAAACGATTGTTGGGATCTGATTCGATCGCCACTACTTCATATCCTTGGTGATGAAGCTGTCGGGCGACTTGAATGCCCAAACCGCCCAAACCACAGACAACATAGTGGTTTCTGCGTGGAATTCTGGCAGCATCTAGAGTTTGGCGAAAACGACTGCCCAAAACAAAATCATTAATTAAAGCGTAGCAAATACCGATCGCCCCAGCCCCGACAATCATCATTACCGCAGTAAAGACTTTAATATATTCCGCAGCATCTTCTGCTACTTCTTCTTTTCCCCCAGCCCCCGTAATCATACCCACAGAGAAATATAGAGCATCTGCTAGAGAAATATCTTGGTTGATGCCAATATAAACGGCAGTAGTAAAGAAAATGATGCTTAATAACGCCAAGCTAACTAAAGCAACGGGACGAGCGTAACGTTGATAATAGGGTATATTTAAAATTGCTTGAGATAGTTTATTGCGCCACGAGCGACGTTTGATAAAAACTCTGGGTTTAGTACCGACAATCAAGCGATCGCCTTCTTGCAATCTCTTACCCTGTTGAATGGCTGAAACCAAGTCTATTTCCCCCACTACGGGAAGATAATAAATCAGCATCCGATTGGGATCGTCCCATAATTCCCTTAATTCCCGATCTAGCCAAGGAGAATTGCGATCGATAATTTTTTCTTGAATTGGCCAAGTGCGATCGAATAATTTTAATTGACCGATCGCTTTGTTACCCAAGGCTGCAAAGGTAAATAGTGGTGAAGAGAGGGCAGCTACGCTCATCGTAAAATGATCTGGTAGGGTGTTATCCAGGCGATCGCCCAAAGCATGATTGAGCAAACGATTAATAATTCTAATTCTAGGATTTAAAATTCTAGCCTGAGTTAAAATTGCCAAATTGAGCGCATCGTTACTGTATGCTAAAACTAAAGTCTGCGCTTTTCTGATTCCTGCTTGAATCAGTATGACATTATCTCGCGGATCGCCAATAATAATTTTTTTACAAGTGCTGAGATCTTGAGGATCTTCGCTAATCGCTACGACTTCTGCTCCTTGTTGCTTGAGTAAGCTATAAATTTTAGAACCAGTACGCTCCAAGCCACAGACAATTATTTTGGGTTGCATAGAATTTAAATCGGATCGGTCGATAAATTGCCATCTATCTTTAATTGTCTTGAATCAATTGCCTATTTACTGTATCTGCGTACACTTTATCTATCTAACCTGAGTTCGGGATATAAAGAGTTGCTCGAAGAGAATAGTTCTGAGTTTTTAGTTTGTCCTCAGCTAATTTTGTCTCGATTGTCGAGCGGAAAAACGTTAGATTCAGCGTCAAAATGGGTAAACTAAATCGCTCGTTGCAATTTGATTTTAGTACAATTTGTTCTAGCTATGTTTTCCAAATTCAGACAGCGTTGCTTCTTCTGGTTAATTTTTGTCTTATTCGGATTACTAATTAGCTTATATTCTAATTTTCACCCCATTGCTCCTAGATCGGCTCAAGCTGTAACTGTTGAGAGAGCAAATAAGGAAAGAGATGTTAGGGAATTAGAAAAACAAGGTCAACACTACTATTCGATCGCCCAATTCGATCGCGCCATTGAGTTTTGGCAGCAAGCAGAAGCAAGATATGCAGAAGGAGCAGATTTTTTAAGTCGAGGACGGGTATTGAGTAATTTAGCCTTGGCTTACAGTCAACTGGGAGATTGGCAACAAGGAGACATCAACATCAAAAGTAGCTTACAAATAGTCCAACAAGATAACCGAGTCAATTCGGTCGATAGAGTCGCAATACTGGCTCAAATAATGAATGGCAAGTAGGGAGAAAATGAAAATAACAACAAAATTCAAACTCTCCCTATGATGAAATATGACCGATATCAAAAATTCCGTCAACAAACTTACCAGATGTTAGGTAAAGCCAAGGATGCAACATTTGAGTTGATGGACAGCGTAGCGATTTCCCCCACTTTTTTCGCTCTCCTAATTTTGCTAGTGATTTACTTTACTTTAGAAGATTTTTAGCTTAACCGAGAAGTATTGCGCTAGATCTCCCCCGTAAAGTAGCTTTAGCGATTTACAGCGGTTTTTAGATAAAATCTTCTTCTGAGATATTATTAGAATCGACTCCGATCAATGTAGCTACGGAATTACCAAACAAAGAAATTTCTGTACTAAATCCGAAATTAGAGTCTTCAATTGTCACATCAAAGAAACTAGCACCTTGAATCAGAATCTTGTCTGTACCATCTGTAAAGTCAAAAATTCGATTGTCTACACCGTCAATACTGGCAATAACAAAAATATCTTCTCCCAAGCCACCATACAGAGAATTATCACCTCCATCTCCTTGCAATACATCTGCCCCAGCATTGCCAAAAAGCATGTCTGAACCTTCACCACCGACTAAGGTATCGTCACCGTTGTTACCAGTCAAAATATCATTACCAGAACCACCAACAAGATTGTCATTTTGTCCAAGTCCTGTAATGATATCGTCTCCACCTCTTGCTTGAATATAGTTATTACCTTGATTGCCGAATAAAACATCTCTGCCATCTGTGCCTTCAATGTTATTAAAGACATCGATCGCTAGTTCGTAATCTCCTGTACTAGAGAAGTTATCGAAATCGAAATTAGTTCTGCCATTAACTGCGTCATAATCAAAATTGGCATAGCCACTAACCCCGACATAGTATTGACCAGCACTAGAAGCAGTAAATTCGATGTAGGAATCTAAAGAAAAACTTTCTCCAGGGGCTTCATTGTCGTCATTAACCGCCAATTCATTGCCCAACTCGTCAAATAAACGTAAGATTGGGTCTAATCCAGTTTCTCTTTGGGATGCATTGATATTAAGAGTTACGGTATCTCCCTCATTAAGTTGAAACTCAAAGATATCTGCATCACCTTGAGGATCGATACTGTCTGGAATAACCGCAGAATTTTGTCCGTTAGAACTGACACCACTGTCTATTGCTTCCCCTATAGTATTGTCTGGATCGTCATCGGGTACTACTTCAGCTATTTCAATATTCAGATCGTAATTACCAGTACTAAAGCCGTTGTCTTGAGAGAAATTGGTTCTAGGAGTATTGGGGTCATAACTAGAGTTTCCCAAACTACTAACGCCAATATAATAATTACCACTAGTTTCGGCAACATAAGGAATAAAAGAATCGAGAGAAAAATCTTCTCCAGGGGCGGGATTATCATTGTTGCTTGCTAATTCATTACCATTGGCATCAAATAAGCGTAGCCAAGAATCTAAACCAGAACCCAATTCATCAGCGTCAATATCGAGAAAGACACCTTCTCCTGCATCTAACTGAATTTGATAAATGTCGATATCAGATTCGGTATCGATGGCATTGCTAAAAGTGGCTGATTCTCCCACATTATCTAGATTGGTGGCGATCGCTTCAGCTATAGTATCATCTGGATCGTCTACTTCTTCTACTTCCACTAAATTGATGGCAAGATCGTAGTTACCAATACTTCCACCAGCATTAGTATTATCGCTACCATTGATGGGATCGTAGTCGAAATTAGAATAACTACTGACTCCGACATAATAATTTCCACTGGTATTGGGAATATAGGTAATGTAAGAATCGAGAGAAAAATCTTCTCCAGGGGCAGGATTATCATCACTTACGGCTAATTCGCCACCCGACTCGTCAAATAAACGCAGGATTGGATCTAAACCAGAACCCAATTCATCAGCGTCAATATCGAGGACAATCCCATCCCCTGCATTGGCTTGAAAGCGATATAAATCTACATCGCTATTAGGATCGATAGTACCATCGATAAGGGTATCTCGGATTCCATCAGAACTAATTCCACTATCATTGGCATTAGTAATAATATCGTTAGATTCGGATTCGATAGACATAGTACTTATCTCCTGAAACTTGCTAAATTATCCGCAGGCTATAGAGTTAAATATGCGTGCAAAGATTTTTGTTACTGAAGCCAGGTAACGATATGGTAAATTAGTGATTAACGTCTTTTCTATCTGTTCGCGATAGTTATTCAAAAGCTTTAAGTTTCAAAGCAGACCTCTCTAGATTAGTTAGTCTTAAACCAAGAAGCTTATTTCAAAAGTTTCAATCCAAAAGAGTATTGCTTTTGGCGTTGCGGATTTCATGAAGTGACCCTGCATCGCCCTATATACCCTCTCAACGCAACTGTTTCGCTATTAGCTCTTAGTTCTTAAATTGACTTACTCAACGAGTACAAATATAGAATCATACCTGGATTCAGCAAAATCTTACTTTCATAATGAGCTTGTGTTGGTAACGCCAACTTATGTTACTCAATCTATAGCCTTAACCGCCAAGTACTTTTAGTGAATCATTTTGTATATCTACTTTTATAATAGCTTAAAATGGGAGATAAGTTACATTGGTTACAAAAGTAAATTAACAAAGCCTATCTCAATCAGGCAGTGTTGCAAGAAATTGAAATTGTCATACAGTAGTATATAACTACATTAACGCTATCTTTTATATTCTTGCAGCAGGTTGTGCTTGGCGATTAATGCCTCATGATTTACCACTGTAGTTTAGACTAACTAAAAAGTAAAAACAGAAAACGGAGAGAGAATGAAGGGCAAATAGGGAGAAGATGAAAATAACAACAAAATTCAAACTCTCCCCATGATGAAATATGACCGATATCGAAAATTCCGTCAACAAACCTATTAAATGTTAGGTAAAGCAAAAGATGCCACATTTGAATTGATGGATAGTGTAATGACAACTAGAAATGTAAGTTGTTTGGCAGAATTGTCACTTTCACCTCTATTCAGAAGAAAATGGTCGAGTACTTATGAGGCTCTTTCTGATAGTCGTCCAAACAGAAATAAATTGATGAAAAGGTACGTAGAAGAAATGCCATCATCAGAATATGTGTTGTTGGGAATAGACCACACGGCATGGGGAAGAAGAGGAGCAAAAACTTTGAAAGATAGAACCTATGAGCACCAAGCATCTTCAAATAACTCGGTGACAGTAGGACAAGGATACAGCACCATAGCATGGCTAACAGAAACACAAGGAAGCTGGGCTTTGCCATTGAGACATGAGAGGATCACGTCCTACGAAAAACCGATATCAAAGGCAGTGTGGCAACTAAAACAAGTAAGGCGCTCATGGGGGAAACCCCCATGAGCGAATCGTTCAAGAAGAAGTAGCTTAAATCTGATTTTCTCAGTTTAGTTTCACATTTTAGCTATTTTCAACTGGCTGAATTATTTTCTGATGATTGTTTTAGTCTAAACTACAGCCTGTCTCTGTTTAGCGATGCAAACACTAAAAAACGACCGCAACTTCTGAGTTCGCGCATCGCATTTGGTAGGATATTCAACGATTGGGTGGAGAGGACGGGGCTAGCATCAAAACATACCTCCTTAATTCTTTTAAAGACATAATCGAAACCAACTAGCCTTTAAACAATTCCTCTCCTGTCTTTTCTTTCAAACTTAATAAGACTCCCCAAAATCGTAGTTTTTGTAGGGTTTGATTTGATAGTAAATTGTTGGATAAGTTTCTCTCTACTGTGTTAGCAAATGTGGCACAATAACTATATTTGTGTTCTAGATTTAGTTCGCGACCAGTTCTGGTCAAGATTGTGATTTTCTTAATGTTATTAACTGTATATAACAGTCATAATAACTAAGAACAATACACCATTTTGTATCTAATATCTATGAGAAAGTTACTGTGTAGATTCCTGCTGGGAGGTACTTACGGGAATCTATCTTTGGGGGAGAAGATTGGTGTGCTTCTCTGTACCTGTAAATAATTTAGCACTCTCATTTCCTCGACACAAGGACTGTTTACTAATGTTTACAGACATTTGTTAGTCGAAACATTTACTTCATCTTTAGATATTTTTTCTCGAATAAACTAAATATATATGTCATCATCTGTTGTAACTAAAACCGCAACTTCTAATAATACAAAACCCCTATTGATTTTGATTGACGGTCATTCTTTAGCCTTTAGGGCTTATTACGCTTTTAGCAATTCTCGTCGTGGGGCTTTAATAACTTCAACGGGAATTCCCACGAGTATTTGCTTTGGGTTTCTTAATTCTTTGTTGCAATTATTGGAAATAGAATCCCCAGATTTTATGGCGATCGCTTTCGATCGAGGAGAGCCTACTTTTCGCCATGTCGCCGATGACAATTATAAAAGCGATCGCGCGGAAACTCCCGAAGATTTTATTCCCGATATGCTGAATTTACAACAGTTATTAGAAGCTTTAAATCTGACTATTGCTACTAAGGCGGGATATGAAGCGGATGATATTTTAGGGACAATTGCTACTAGGGCGAGTAATGAGGGCTATCGAGTTAAAATCGTGAGTGGCGATCGAGATTTGTTTCAGTTGGTAGATGACGATCGCGATATTAGCGTTTTATATTTGCACAATCAGACTTTTAAGAAAACCGCGCGCAACTATACGGAATTCGATCGCGCGGGAGTAATTGAGAAGATGGGGGTAACTCCCGAACAGATTGTAGATTATAAGGCTCTTTGTGGTGATAAATCGGACTGTATTCCTGGGGTAACAGGAATCGGAGATAAGACAGCGGTTAAGTTATTAAATGAATACCCAACTTTGGCAGAGGTTTATAATAATATCGATCGGATTAAAGGAGCGACTAAAAAGAAGTTAGAAACGGGCAAAGATGACGCACTACACTCGCAGTTTTTAGCTCAAATTAAATTAGACTCTCCTGTAGATTTAGATTTAGAAAAATGTAAGTTGATTGGTTTTTCAGAACAAGAAGTTTTACCGTTGTTAAAACAGCTAGAACTTAAAAAAGTAATTAGTAATATTGGCCAATTACAAGTCAAGCTGGGAGGAGAAGCAAAAGCGATCGCGAGTAAATCGAAAAAGAAACAAGATGATAGCGGACAACTATCATTATTCGGAGATAATTCAGCAGGTGAAGTCAAACTAGAAACTCAGCCAGAAGAATTATTTACTCCTGTCCTTAATACTAAAATTATTGATACTGAGGTCAAATTAAAACAATTAATTAGTACCTTAAAACAGCAAACAGATAGAGAAAACCCCGTAGCTTGGGATACGGAAACTAACGCCCTAGAAACCCATTTAGCAGAATTAGTTGGCATCGGTTGTTGTTGGGGTAATAAAGACGATGAAATTGCCTATATCCCGATCGGTCATAAGTTAGGAAAACAACTAGATAAAGAATTAGTTTTATCCAGTCTTAAACCAA
>NZ_JBZNBU010000033.1:0-32802 GCF_058530065.1 Waterburya sp.
AGGAAATTCTAGCAATTTGGCATCAGATACACCAAGTTCCCGATTATTTTATTTATCTGGCTTATTTAGAAAATAAAGCGATCGGTACTTTTAGTTTATTGTTTATGCCCACTATGATGCACCGAGGTTTTCATAAAGCGGCGATTCTCGATTCAGTGGCAATAGCTAAAGACTATCGCGGACAAGGTTGGGGAACAACAATGATCCAAAAAGCTTTAAAGATTAGTGCTGCTGCTGGTTGTTATAAAGTTACTCTTTCCTCCAATCTTAGTCGCGATCGCGCCCACAAGTTTTATCAGTCTTTAGGTTTTAAGCAACATGGCTGGAGTTTCAGCTATCATTTTGAGGAAAATTATTAAGTGTAAGTTGATTTTGCGTGCCAACAATTCTCAATCCTAAAGTTACAACCAGACTCACCATATAAGCAATTAAAGATAGCCATAACAAATCCACATTGTGAAGCTTAACGGCAGCGATAACCAAGGGAATAAATACAATAATAAAAGCAATTAAAGAAGCATCCCGTAAAATAGCTCCTTGCTTCAAACCAATAAAATAACCCTCTAACATAAAAGCGATCGCCGTAAAAGAAAGTAGAGGTAACAACCAAATGGTATATTTCACTATTTCCTGGTTAATTTCGGCGTGGTTGGTTAGTAAAGAAAAAATAGTTTCGGGAAAGAAAATCGTACTCGAAGCAAAGCCTAAAGCGATCGCTACACTGGTAAAAATCGCGCTCGCCAGTAAAGGAAACATTTTTTGATATTCACCCTTACCTTTAAAATTACCAATTAAAGTTTGGGCAGTCATGCCTACTCCCTGTATGGTAAATTGACTCAACAGAGCAATCTGCAATAGTAAGCCATTTTTCGCTAACAAATTCGTTCCCATTCCCGCACTTACGTTGGTAAAAATCGAATAAGCAGAAATCAACGCCAAAAAACGCACTAGAATATTAAACTTGAGGCTAATTGCTCCTTGCAAAGATTGGCGATCGCTAATTTTCTGCCAAGCATGGGGAACATCTTGCCAATTGATACTCAAAGCTACTCCTAGCAAAGCTACGAATAAAGCTAGATACTGACTCCAAGCCGTTGCAATACCCGCTCCCGCACTTCCCCAATCCCAACGATAGATCGTTAAATAATCGAATAAAACATTTGAGCCGTTGGCAATCAGGGAAATTAACAAAACAAAGCCATTTTTTTCCCTACCCAGAAACCAACCAATTAAAACGTAGTTCAGCAGTACCGCAGGTGCGCCGTAAATCCTGGCATTAAAATATTCAACTCCCGAAGCCTCAATGGCAGGAGAACCAGCTAAAATAGCAAAACCTAATTTCTGAATTGGATATTGCAAGAGCAAAATAACACTAGCAATGGCGATCGCAATTAAGCCACTACGCAAACCAGCTAAGATAATTTCTTGACTGTTATCCTCCCCTACTGCTTGAGCAGTCATGGCATTAGTACTATTGCGTAAAAATTTTAAAACTCGATAAAGGTAATCAAATAAAATACTGGCTAAAATTACTCCTGCTAAAGGTTGTATCTCTTTGAGATGTCCTAAAAAAGCCGTATCGCACAAACCCGCCAAGGGCACCATCATATTAGACAGAATTCCGACGGCAGATAAACGGTAAAAACGGGGTAAAAAATCAAGCTTTTGTCTAGCTAGCCAAAGAGCCATATTGTTAAAATCGTGGCAATTTTTAATAAATTTTTATTTAACTGCCAATCATAACAACTTATTTTTTTCTTAACTTTAAGAACGCTATAAGGTTTGGTTATTTGTGTTTCTCACAATTTACCAGCGATCGCGCTCACAAGTTTTATCAATCTCTAGAAACAGGATTCAATCCTCTGGAATATGGCGAGCTGATCTAGGATTAAACTTGAAAGTGTTTAAAGACTAGACTCTTTGTCAATTAGATCGAAGGGAAAGCCTCGTTAAGTTGCTTTCCCTTTGGCGTTGCTAATCGGTTCATGCCATAATGATGACATTTCTGCTTGTGTCTTATCTCCATGTCTTTGAACAAACTCTTTGAATTGCTTCCAATCTGTAATTTTTGCTTGGATATGATGTGGACGATTTAAGCCAGGTTGGTAATCTTCTGTCTCTCTGAAGTCTATTTTATTCAGCAACGCCGTAATATTCCCCGTGCTAAACCACCATCGCCATCTTTTAACTTAGATATTGCTAGATTGAAGTATAAATACTACAAATCTTTATTAGCCAACACAAAAAGCAAATGAAATAACACATTTGCTTAGATCGTTTTATTCTGAGTTATTTAATAAAACCTAATAAGTATGGAAGTTCTAATAAATAATTAAAAAGCATTTTCAATATCACTAGCCAAACCTGCTTCCAATTCTTCAGCTAGAATAGCATCAAGGTCTAGTTCGATCGCAAGTTCTAAAGTAGTTTCGATTTGAGCGATTGTTGCTGTAGTCATATTTTTTTCTCCGTAATTTAGTTGAGTGAAATGTAATTGATATCTATTGTCGAAATAATTTGTTTGATAATTAACGGCAAGTTAACTATGAAGTTACTGCTGGGGAAAAGTCTTGCTTGAGTGGTTCTAAAATTGCCTGAAGTTGTTCGTCAGAAACATAGTCTCCTGGTGGGGGACTAAATAACATGAGGGCAGTTTCGTAACAAGCTCTCGCAATACGAGTTCTTTCACTAGCCTCAAGTTTGGCAATTAGGGATACGTTTTCATCTACATGACCCGCATCAGCACCAATGGCACTATGAACGCGCAGACATCTAGTAGCATTAACCCCAGAGGGTAATAATGCTTCCACTTTTTGGATATAGTCTAGTCCGACACCCAAAGATAAACGTTCCATAGTATGGGTATAGCCAACACTATCGATCGGATTTTTATCTCGAACGCTACGAGTAAAATAATCCATCATAGCCATCGCAGCAGAAGGTTTTAATGCCTCAACTACTGCATTAGCATCGTATCCCAGAGATTGAATGTCGAGTAATGCTAGTTTGTCATGACCAGTTTCCTCTTTCATTTTTTCTAAAGCCCAAGATTCTAAAAGAACATGACCATTAGCAGCAAAACCACGAGCAGCATCTTGTAATAACTGTGGGACAGGGTTAGTTAGATAATAGGCACTTGCCAGCCTCCATACCCAACGAGTCAGAGTGAGAGCGGGAGGTTTAGAATCGGATTGTACTGCAACTTTCGCTGCTGCGATAGCCGTATCTAAGAGCTTTTTAGTAGTGGCAAGACTGCCCGCACCATTCATGGGACGAGCAAAGGGATCTTCTGGAGACTGTGGTTGATACAACCAAGCCCGTTGTGAATTTGCTATTACTACTTTGCCTGGAGCTATTTGCGCCCATTCCAGCTTGTCCGAGTTTTCCAATGCCAACTGGATATTGCCGACTTGTCTATTTGCAGAACCTTTGTTAGCTTTATTTGCCATAAAATCAAAAACAAATTATCCAATATTTTTAGTAGCTTCTATCTTTTTATAGATGCAACTAGTATTTCAATTTTTTCGCTCTTAAAATTGAATAGATTAACAATAATAATTAATCTATTTATCGTTTGACAATCAATTTTAAACTAGAGCAAAAAGTTTTTTAAATTGCTTTAAGCTTATTTTTTCTCAATTTAGATATCATTTTTAATTGGAATAACAAAAAGCAATTTTATAAATAGCAAGTCGCTTTGAGTAACCAACTTGTTATTCATACAATAATTATTAAATGTGTCTTATCTAGATGACATCCGAAAAACTACGGATATTGAGAGTAAATAAGTGTTCAAAAGATAAAGACTCTAATCAACATGGTTTTCAGCCAAAAAATGTAATTTATTTAACCTAATGTTATTACTATTATGTTTATTATTTAAAAATAATTTATATTTATTATTGATTTAGATGAGTTTTGAATAAAATGTGCTTTTTTCAAATAGTTGATTGCAATTAAAAGCTAAATATATTAACAGATAAAGCTATTTTCCTAAGACAAAGTTGTTGGATTATTTTTAATAATTTACCAAGTTTTAAAGTGAAAAAAAACTGAAAATTCTAAAAAAAACTACCATTTATAAATTTGTTGCAATCAACAATCAAGCTTCAGTGCAATCACTTACTCTAGTTATTGCGATCGCTAAAAAAGCAAAAATATCCGCTCGAATTTCACCTCAAACTCAAATAATTTATCTACACAAGGAGAGCATAATAAGTTATCAAAGATAATATTTGCCTGGGGAAAAAATTGATATGCAACTATTAGATCGAGTTCGTTTGGGTTTGGCAGTGGGAGTAGCAAAAACAGCAACCACAATCGTGCGATCGCTTGGCTTGGGGGCTGCTTCAGTATTGCCAGGAGAAATATCTCGCCGTCTCCATCCTCGTTTGTTACCGTTACTATTCGAGCAAGTAGATCGAGGAGTAATTTTAGTAGTTGGGACAAATGGTAAAACTACAACTTCATTGCTGTTAAATCAAATCCTTAGCGACGCTGGGTTTTCAGTAGTTCATAATTCTAGCGGTGCTAATTTAATCAATGGTTTAGTTACTGCTTTACTCAACAGCACCAATCTGAAAGGACAGCTAGAAACCGATTATGCCATTTTAGAAGTGGATGAGAATATCTTGCCCCTACTTTTAAAAGACTGTCAGCCAAAATATATCTTGGCTTTAAATCTGTTTCGCGATCAATTAGATCGATATGGTGAAGTAGATACTATTGCCCAACGTTGGGCAAGTGCGATCGCTCCCTTACCAGAAACAACCACTATAGTCCTGAATGCCGACGATCCGACTCTGTCTCACTTAGGACAAAACCTCAAACAAAAAGTAATTTACTTTGGTTTAAACGAACCAGAATTATATTTAGAGGAAATTCCCCATGCCGTAGATTCAATTTACTGTCCCAGTTGCGGACACCTTTTAGATTATCAAGGGGTTTATCTTTCCCATTTAGGAGATTATCAATGTCCCAGTTGCGGTTTTGCTAAAAGTGAAACGGCTTTAGACAGTCAAGAATATCCCCAAATCCTGATTGGCGTTTATAACAAATACAATACTCTTGCTGCGGGCTTATTGGCAGAAGAAATAGGTCTGGGGCAATGCCATATTTTCCAAACCGTTAAAAATTTTAAAGCAGCTTTTGGACGGGCGGAAGAATTAGAGATAGATGGCAAGCAAGTACGCATTCTCCTCTCCAAAAACCCCGTAGGCATGAATGAAACTATTCGGGCGGTGAACAACATTAAAAAAACGGGGAAATCTCCGACAACTTTACTAGTACTAAACGATCGCATTCCCGATGGTACTGATGTATCGTGGATTTGGGATGTGGATACAGAAGAACTAGCTAAGCTGGGGGGCAACTTAATTGTCAGTGGCGATCGCACTTATGATATGGCTTTAAGAATGACCTATAGTTGCGAAACCATACCACCAGAAGCAACAAATTTTAATCTTATCGTTAAAGAAAACTTACAAGAGGCGATCGATACTGCCTTGAATCGAACCAATTCCACTGAAACCTTACATATAATTCCCACCTATTCTGCAATGTTGGAAGTTAGGGAGATTTTGGTAGGTAGAAAAATCTTGTAATTTAATAAAATGTCTAATTTCGTTAAGAATCATGGTAAAAAGCTGAAAAAAAAAATTGTGAAGTGCAGACGTAGTAAGCTGATAAAATTAAACTCGATTTTTAAATTAGATTTATAATTGCTCGAATCAACCAATATTTTTTTCCAGTAATTTAACTGTTAAGCATCAAGCCTCTTATGAATCATCGCCCACGTGTCTATCTCCTCCAGCCAAATATTTCAATGCTCGTATCATTCGCAGTATTGACGTTGGGTGGAATCGCCCCTGCTAAAGCTAATCCAAACAGCCCTATTTATTTGGCTCAAACTGTCCCCCCAACTCTGCCAGACGATCTAGATCGACCTCGTCAAGTTAACCCTTTACCACCTCTACCGTCTACATCTCCACCTCTGCCAGATCGTCGAACACCCAGAAACGTTCAACCTTTGCCGCCTATTGAAGACTTTTTGGAATCTCCTCCAAGTCAACTACCCGAAGCTGGAGATGCTGAATCTAACGTGGAATTTACCGTCAAACAGTTTGATTTTAAAGGCAATACGGTTTTAGACGAGGCAGAAGTTGAAGCAATTTTACAAGATTATCGCGATCGCCCCATCACTTTTGCCGATCTTTTAGAATTAGAAACCAAGCTGACTAGGCTTTATAACGAAAAAGGTTATATTAATTCCGCAGTAGTTATTCCCGAACAAAGCATCAGTGAAGGAATAGTTACCATTGAGGCGATTGAGGGACAGGTAGAAGAAATTAATGTTAGCGTTAATGGTCGTTTGAAAGAAGGTTATATTCGCTCTCGTTTGAGGAGAGGAACGAAAACCCCTCTAAATATTAACGAATTACAAGAATCGCTACAGTTATTACAACTCAATCCTTTAGTGGAAAACTTGAACGCAGAACTATCTGTAGGCTTGAGTCGCGATCGCTGGAAGTTAGATGTAGATGTCAATCAGGCTGACGCTTTCGATCCTGTTTTATTTGTTAATAACCACCGTACTCCTAGCGTTGGTACTTTTCAAAGAGGTTTGGAACTGAACCACAACAATGTTTTAGGGTTTGCCGATAGATTTAGTTTTGTTTACAAAAACACCGATGGTAGTAATGACTTCGATACTAGCTACAGCATTCCTTTCAACTCCTTAGACGGTACGATTGGTTTGCGCTACCGTTTTGTAGATAGTGAAATTATTGAAGATGAATTTGAAGATCTAGATATTGAATCGGAAACTAGCGAATTCGAGTTGACCTTAAGACAACCAATTTTGCTCAAAGCCGACTCCGAATCCACCCAAGAATTTGCCCTAGGCTTAGAATTCTCCCGTCAATCCAATTCCACCGAACTGGGAGGAGAACCCTTTCCCCTGTCTCCAGGATCGGGTACGGAAGGAGATGACATTGGTGAAACTAGAATTTCTGCCCTGCGTTTCTTCCAAGACTGGACGAAAAGAACCCGTAGAGATGTCTTAGCAGCGCGATCGCAACTTAGTGCGGGATTGGATATCTTCGATGCCACCGTCAACGAAGGCGCGCCCGATGGTAAGTTTGTCTCTTGGCGGGGTCAAGTACAGTGGTTGCGACAGCTACAGTCTAGCTCTAATATCAATCTTCTGTTGCGATCGGACATTCAACTATCTTCTGACGATCTCGTTCCTTTAGAACGATTTAGCTTGGGTGGGGTAGAAAGCGTGCGGGGTTACCGTCAAGATGCCCTCCTCAGCGACAGCGGTATCTTTGCTTCAGCGGAAGTGAGAATTCCTTTTTATCGCTGGGACAACAATCAAAGTAATCTTTCGGCAATTCCCTTTATCGATTTTGGCACTAGTTGGAGTAATTCCGAAGATCTCAATCAAGAGGAAGATACGGTGGCATCATTAGGAGTAGGATTGCAACTCAATCTTGATGATAGTCTGCGCGCCCGAATAGATTACGGTATTCCTATAGTAGATGTAGATGATAGTAACGATACCCTACAAGAAAATGGATTGTATTTATCTCTAGAATATTTTCCTTTCTAAGTCATTAAAACTAATATATTAGGTTTCATTCAAAACCATGAGTCGAAAATTAACAACTAAATTACTAAGAAATGGGGGAAATTGGCTCAAAAATAATTTGGGCTGGCTTAATATTGCCCCTCGGTGGAGTAAAACCACTGTTGGTTTTTTAATTTTAGTCAGTATCGGTATCTCAACAACAATTGCCATTCCTGGGATTTCTCAAGAAATTACTCCTGTCGAACCCATCAAGCTAGCTCAACAGGGTAAAGAATATTACGAAGCGGGACAACTAGATCTGGCGATCGAGACTTGGCAAAAAGCCACCCAAGCTTACCAGGCAGAAAATAACCCCAGTGGAGTTACCGAAAGCTACCTCAATACAGCAACTGCCCAACAAGCCCTAGGTCTTTATCCTCAATCTTGCGAAAGCATTTTGGGTGCATTTAACCTTTTAGAAAGAACTGACTGTGTAACCTTAATCGAACAGGCGCAAACCATCGAACCCCAGTTGGGAGGAATTGTACCCCTGACGCAAGAAGCAGAAAGTGCGCTGCTGCCAGATCTTTCGGGAATCGATCGATATCCCGATAGTCCCGATAAAGTAATTGGTTTGCTGCGTTTTGGGGATTATCTCCGCGAGAGTGGCTATCCCAGGGTAGCAAGTAAAGCTTTGAACTTAGGTTTGCTCAGTGCCGAAAAAACTAACAATCAAACTCAAAAAGCAGCTACTTTGCTTAGTTTGGGTAATGCGGAAAGGGCAGTCGCAATCGAAAAGCAAAACCAATTTCCCCCTCAAACTGTAATCATTAATACGATCGTTAACTCTGGAGGTACGGCAGAATCAGCATTAGAACCCTACCAAGAAGCATTATCATATTACGATCGAGCGATCGCAACCGCTCCTAATGAGTTAGACGGGATTAAAGCCGAACTCAACAGCTTGAGTTTGTTGTTAGATGTCCAAGAATTTTGGCAAGGTGCTATTTCTGATATCAATCAAAATTTCGATTTATTAGAAATTAGTGATGAAGATTTCCTCCAGCAAATTAAAGATGGGGTACAAAGTCTCGATCGCGAATTAAAAGCAGAACTATCCCCACAAATTGCTGCCAGAATCGATAGCATTCAACCAGAAGTTAGCAATTTTCCCCCAACTCGTGCGGGAATTTACGGGCGAATTAATTTTGCTAAGAGTTTAATTCGCGACAATCGCATCGATCGCAATACAGGAGAAATCTTAGCTGTGGCGATCGAACAAGCTCGTCAAATTAAGAACGTCACTGCTGAAGCAGAAGCTTTAGGTTACATGGGTTCTCTTTACGAACAACAGGAACGATATGCTGAAGCCCGTCGTCTTACGGAAGCTTCTTTGCAGTTAGCTTCCACTGCGGAATATCCTGAAATTGCCTATCGTTGGAACGCTCAATTGGGTAGAATTCTGGCGGTTCAAGGTAACCGCAATAATGCTTTGACTGCCTATGAAGCATCTTTTAATACTATTAAAGCTCTACGAAGCGATCTGGCTACTACCCCTGTTGAACCAATTTTCCGCGAATATATCAGCCTGCTGTTGGAAGAAGAACCAACTAAACCCCAGTTAGTTCAGGCTCGTAACGTTCTGGAGTCTTTGCAAATTGCTCAATTGGATAACTTCTTCCGCGATCCTTGTTCTCAGGTATCGGAAGATCCTGTAGTCATTGATGATGTAGATCCTAATGCAGCGGTAATCTATCCTATTTTGCTCCAAAATCGCATGGAAGTAATTCTAACTCTTCCAGGACAACCCCTGCGCCATTACACGACTCAAAACATCACTCAAGATAAAGTCGATAACACGATCAAACAACTCCGTCGTCGTTCTCTAACTAATCCAGGTTTTGCCGAAGCTATCCGCAGTACTCGTGGTAGCGATGATGCCAATGCAGACAGCGAAGTTAATGAGATTAAAAAAACCCAAGAAGAATCTTTACAGCAAGATATCTTACCTCTAGCTTCCGAGCTTTATAGTTGGTTGATCGAACCTGCGGAACAAGAATTAGAACAAAGTGGGGTTAAAACTTTAGTTTTTGTCTTGGATGGTTCTTTGCGTAATATACCCATGTCGGTACTTTACGATCGCAAAAAAGAAGAATTTCTGATCCAAAAAGACTACGATATTGCTTTGAGTTCGGGACTTCAATTAACCGCGCCTCAACCTTTAAACAGACAGCCGATTAAAGTGTTAGCAGCGGGTGTTACCAGAGACTTTCCTGAATATCGTTTCCCACCCATCCCCAAAGTGGAAGATGAGTTGAAAACCATTAAGGATATTTTTGGCGAGTCAGAAATTTTACTTAACCAAGACTTCACTAAAACTAGCTTGCAACAGAAACTACAAGAATCAGATTTTCCTGTAGTTCACTTAGCAACTCACGGTCAATTTGGCTCGACTTCCGACCAGACTTTTATCTTGAGTGGTGCGGAAGAAGGTAATCCCCTCATTAACGTCAATCAATTTG
This sequence comes from Waterburya sp., assembly GCF_058530065.1. Lineage (NCBI taxonomy): Bacteria > Bacillati > Cyanobacteriota > Cyanophyceae > Pleurocapsales > Pleurocapsaceae > Waterburya > Waterburya sp. Next base: position 10,093 of record NZ_JBZNBU010000033.1, read on the forward strand.
ATAGTCTATTGCGGGCGGGTAGTTTGAGACGCTCTCAGCCAATCGAATTGTTAGTCTTGAGTGCTTGTAACACCGCCCAAGGAGACAACGAAGCAATCCTCGGTTTGGCAGGGGTAGCAGTGCGTGCGGGGGCGCGCAGTACTATTGCCACTCTTTGGGGAGCTAATGATGAAGCTACCGCTAATTTGATGGGTAAGTTTTATAACAATCTTGATGCCGATGCGGAGATTAGTAAAGCAGCAGCTTTGCGTCAAGCACAATTAGAACTTTTGGCAGAAGAAGATTCTCAATATCGCCATCCTTATTATTGGGCTCCTTTTGTCTTAATTGGAAACTGGCTGTAATCAGAGTTTGAACAGTTGAAATAGTTTAAGCGATCGCTTTAATCTTCAAGGCGATCGCTTTTTTATCGACTATCCTCTGGGAATTTTTGAGGCTGTCAACCTTGAGAATTATCTTCAAGATACAATAAGACTTCTATCTATAATCGAGCAATGCTTATGTCAGTAGAAATAATTATTCCCATTGCTGCCGTAATTGTCATATTTCTCGTACTTGCGTGGTTATTAAAAGTAATCAAAGCCAGTATCAAGACTATGCTAATTATTGCAGCGATCTTTATTGTCTTGCAAATCGCCTTTGGTATTAATTCCCAGGAATTTTTACAAGAAATCGTCCGAACAATCGAACGTTTGCTATAAACAAGTCGTTAATTACATCTAGAGCGGTTTTTGGTTGCAGAAGTTAAGCTAGACATTTCATTACTTATACTGCGATCGTGATATGTCCTCTGAAAAATCTAACGAACGCCAAAATAGCTCCAAAACTAATCCCAAGCTAAAAACTAGTATCGTTCACAAACCTTTTGCTACGGGAACGATCAATATTTTTAATCCCTACAGAAAAAAAGGAGAAGATAAAGGCAGTAAAGAAGCTAAAGCCAGTAAATTAAGTCCTCCTAAACTATTTTTAAATGCAGAATTAGAACAAGATTTCGAGCAACGCAAAGCAGAATTAGAATTAAGGGAATTAGAATTAGAGCCAGATGAAATAGAATACCGAGAAAACAATTGGCTCGATAGTTTATTAAGCCCTTGGGGTATTAGTGCGATCGCCATGCTATTATCGGTCAACCTAATCTCGGCAGGATTTCTTTGGCGGAATACCCGCAACCGAGTTGAAATTGCCGAAAATCAATCCCCTGTAGCTACCGTGGGTAATCGAGATTTTGGCGATCGCGAGTTTATGCCTCTCAATCTCAGTACTTTAGGGGCGATCGAGATTGTCGAAGAAGAAGAACTAGACTCAACTCCAGAGCTTTCTCCCATAGCTCCCGCCCTCGCTCCCATCGCCAATATTGCCAGTTTATCTTCTTTCAATACTCCCTATCATTATGTTCTAACTGAATACACGGGGGAGGCATCCCTTGGGTTGGCTCAAAAACAAGTCAAGCAAGTCTCTTTAGTCAACTTCCCTCAAGGAGTCTTTATTTACTTAGGAGCTTTTAAAAATCGGGAGGATGCCGAGCAATTTGTCTCCCAACTAGAGAAAAATAGCCTATCGGCTCATGTTTATCCTTTAGATTGAGAGAGAGGAATAGGTGATACTAAATCCGATTACCAAAGTATGTTTCAAGTTTGAGGGTATGAATTAAGCTTAAATCCTTCTGCCCTCTGCCTTCTGCCCTCTGCCTTCACCTCGCTTTTAAATATAGTTTCCAAATCGGATTTAGTATGACGGGGAGACGGGGTGACTATTAAACGCTCTACGATTACTCCTTTTCCCTTTACCCCTTTCCCTTTCCCCTGACTTTTGCAAAAAGTCTAGTTTTTGTCTGACTTCGGTTCGACTCCCTTATCTAATTGCCAAGCGATCGCATTTAAAACTAAATTGCCATTACCCGTACAGGTTTCTTGAAATTCTTCCTGAGCAGCAACTACCGAGCCTAATTTTTCGATGGTTTTGCCGTATTTTTTATCTTTAGCTAATTCTTTTTCTTCCGCAGTTAGAGGGCGCGATCGCTCTAAGACTACTTTGATAATTGGGATATATTGCTCTGCTTGTTCCGATGCTTCCTGGACTTCAATTTGTAGCTTAGTTAATTGAATAATTTCTTTTGCTCCCTGGACGATGGGTAACAATTCCTGATTTTCTGGCACTGCTTTCTGGGATTTCACTTGAGGACTATCTGATGGTACATAAAAAATATGATCTTGAGTCAAACCGTCAGGAAAACTATTGACATCAATTTCTTCTTTTTCCCACATTTCTTGGACTATTTCCAGTGCTTTAGCGCGGTTTTTTTTAGTATCTCCCCCTGTGCTGGATACTTCTACTAGAATACCTTCTTGTTCTGTTGCTGGCTTGGAAAGATCGCTCACCGCTACAAAATGAGAAACTGCTGAAGTTTTTACCATTTGGAAAAAAATTTAAGATTTTCAATATTATTGTACTACTTATAGGTTTTTGAAAGTTATGTCTTGGAGAAGATTTTGCCTATTTTTGTACTATATATAATTTGACTGTTTAAATTTTTGTTGTTATAATGTAGCTCAATCAACTCCAAACTGGGCGAGTATACTAAAAACAGATTTACAGTCTGTGTAGTGGCTAGGGCGCGAAGGAAATCGATTGGAGCTACAACGAACACGATTTTTAACGGAGTCTAATAGTCTCGACATAGAATAAATATTGAATTCTCAGAGATTTGTCAGTAATTTTATTTTTTAAATAGTTGCTGCGATCGCACTGGAGTACAAATTTAAGATGAACGGTAAGTTAAAACTTTGGCTGGCAGTTGCAGTTGGCGAAATTGTTCTTTCTTTATTCTTGATTGCCATAGCACCGACTTTTCTCAATTCTAAAAAACCTTTGTTTGGTTTTCTGATTTGGTTTGCCGTACCTACGGTAATTGGTAGTTCTAGTATCTATGCAATCGGCAAGTTTACCGCAGCCCAGAAATCTCGCCAGATTTTTATTGCTGCTTTTCCCGAATACTCTTACTTAACCACAGCCGATTTTTTAGGCTTATCTCCCGATTGGGTAGCATCTCAAGTTAGTTTGCTCTCATCGATCCGCGATACTGCTGCGATCGAAGAATTCAATATTTCTCTGTTCGAGATTTTAGAGCAGACAAAAGATGAAAAACACTAAATTATCTAAATTAATTTCCCTACTAGGTTTATCAGTTTTAGCTTCGGGAATTACTGGCTGCGGTGCTATTCCTGGTACTAACGTAGTCACTGTCGAGCCTGGTTTTGCAGGATTGAAAATCAGACTTTATGGAGGAGAAAAAGGAATTGATAACGCCCAACTAGTTTCAGGACGAGTTTGGTTTAATGGCTACACCGAAGATGTAGTAGTCTTTCCTACCTATATTAATACCTATCCTTTTACTCAATCATCTACAGAAGGATCGCCCAACGACGAATCAGTTGTCTTTTCCGTTAGCGGTAGTCCTGTTTCGGCAGATGTCGGTGTTTCCTTTGGCTTTACTACCGAACAAGTAGCTCAGAAAACTGGCACAAAATTACATCATTTTTATAAAAAATATCGCAAAACCCCCGATGCTTTCCGCGCTAACGAGTTAAGAAATGGTTTGCGTAACTGTTTTTCTTCTGTGGCAGAGAATCAACAACTTACTCCCTCAATGCTGCCTTACAACCAGCAAAAATTAGTTACGGGAGTCACAGAATGTACTCAAAAGCGTTTTCCTTCGATTGTGATTCAAGATGTAGCTTTACTATCTCCCCTGCGCCTTCCTCCAGATATTCAAAGGAGTATTGACGAACAATTTGCCGCCCAACAAGCTGCTAAAACTGCCGAAGCCAATCGTCGTAAAGTAGAAGCAGAAGCTGCTGCTAATATCGCTAGAGCTAAAGGAGAAGCGGAAATTACTATCGAACAAGCTAGAGCCGAAGCGGAAGCCAATCGTCTGCGAGCCACTTCAATTACACCCGAATTATTAGAGTTAGAGAAACTTCAGATCGAAAGAGCCAGGATTTCTAAATGGAATGGTAACGAGCCTAATACTGTAATTCAAGCTCCTAACGTGCAGATTGGTGGTAGAAGGAGTGAGTAATGAGTAGTGTAGAGACGTTCCATGGAACGTCAGTACGAGTAATGAGTACTGGATTTAGATTTGATAGGCGAAAATTGATAATTAATCATCGTCTTACTATCTTCTAAAGTGAAGCAATATTTTAATCGACGAAAATTTATTACTGTCGCCGTTATTGGTTTTATTATCATTAGTTTGGCGATCGCACCCATAAAATTAGCGATCGCTCTAAAAACAAACCCCAAACCTCAAGCTATTTTGACTTTAGGTGGAGGACATCAAAGAGAGGTATTTACTGCCGAATTTGCTAGTTTACATCCCGATTTACCTATTTGGGTGTCCACTGGAAGTAAGGAAAATAGGGCGAGAGAAATCTTTCATCAGGGGGGAGTCGATAATCGTCGACTTTATATCGATCGCCGTGCTACAGATACCGTGACTAACTTTACAACCCTAGTTAATGATTTTAACCAGCAGAAGATTCGACATATATATCTAATTACCGATGATTTTCACCTTCCCAGAGCTAAAGCGATCGCTTTTTGGGTATTGGGTAGTAGAGGTATTGCTTATACTGGGGTTGCTCGAACTACCGCCCGACCTTTAGAACCTAAATGGAAAATTGTTCGGGATATTTTGCGGTCTACATTCTGGATTTTTACCAAACATACAGGAGCTAGTTTAAATCGGAAAACGGGGGGTGGTTTTCTTTGTCGCAATGGGTCTTATTGTTAAATTTAACTTGAGTTCGGGATAAGAGAATTGCTCAAAAAGAATAGTTTTTAGTTTTTAGTTTTTGGTTCTTAGTTTTCAGAGGGCAGTAATGCCCGTAGTTTACCGCAACTAATGCTCGTGTCTGAAGACTCTTATTCCACGCCCGCCCGAAGGATTTTTAATCACTGTTTGTAATACAAATAAGCTTTAACTAATAACTAGTAACTAGTGACTAATAGCTAGATCGATAGCCAGTAGCTTAACCCGAACTGAGGTTAAATTTAGTCAGCTACTTATGTTGAGATTTAATACCTGCTATTCTATTTAGACGGAATGGCAATGAGTAAATCTTTTTTATGGCTAATTTTTTACTAGAAGTAGGTACAGAGGAACTACCCGCAGATTTTGTAAGCAGTGCGATCGCGCAGTGGAAAACAAAAGTCCCCGCTAGTTTATCTGAAGAATTTTTAAATCCCGCTAACATCGAATATTATGGGACTCCTCGCCGTTTAGCCATATTAATTAAAGATATTCCCGAACAGCAGTCAGACCGCGAAGAAGAAATCAAAGGACCGCCCGTCAGGGCTGCATTCAAAGACGGTCAACCCACTAAAGCTGCTGAGGGTTTTGTCCGCAAGCAGGGAGTCAGTTTAGCAGATATTGAGATTCGCGATACTCCCAAGGGGGAGTTTGTCTTTATCCAAAAACAAATTAAAGGACGCAGCACCAAAGAGATTTTACAAGAATTATGTCCTCAATGGATTACTGGCTTGGAAGGTAAGCGGTTTATGCGTTGGGGAGATGGAGATTTACGCTTTCCCCGTCCTATTCGTTGGCTGGTAACTTTATGGGATAGTGAAGTCTTACCTTTAGAATTGGTTAACGGATCGGAGACTATCAAAAGCGATCGCATTTCTCGCGGACATCGAGTATTGCATCCACAAGATATTACCCTTGCTAGAGCTAACGATTATGTGGAAACTATGAGATCGGCAGGGGTAGAAGTAGAATCTACAGCTAGAAAAGAAAAGATAGTTGCCGATATTCAGGCTGAAGCCGATAAATTGGGCGGTCAAGCCGAAATATATCCCGATTTACTCGAAGAGGTCATCGATCTAGTAGAATATCCTACTGCCGTAACTGGTAAATTTGAAGAGGAATTTTTAAAATTACCTACGGAAGTAATTACTACGGTGATGGTCAGTCACCAACGCTATTTCCCCGTACACCAGAAAGATGGCAACAATACCTTACTGCCCAACTTTATCACTATTTCTAACGGTGACCCCAGTAAAAAGGATGTCATTGCGGAAGGAAATGGTCGAGTAATTCGCGCCAGACTGGCAGACGCACAGTTTTTCTACCAAGCAGATTGCGACGAGCATCTAGATACTTATATTCCTCAATTAGAAACCGTTACCTTCCAGGAAGAATTAGGTACGATGCGAGATAAAGTTGATCGCATCATCGATACGGCTAAAATCATTGGCGAGCAACTAGGAGTGAGCGAAGCAGAGAATAACGAAATTGAAAGTACGGCTCTATTGTGTAAAGCCGATCTAGTAACTCAAATGGTTTATGAATTTCCCGAATTACAGGGAGTTATGGGGGAAAAATACGCAGTGGTTAGTGGCGAGTCGCCTACCGTAGCCAAAGGGATTTTCGAGCATTATTTACCTAGAAATGCCGACGATAGACTGCCTAATACCCTCAACGGTAGAGTCGTAGGCATAGCAGATCGCTTGGATACTTTAGTCGGAATTTTTGGTATTGGCATGATTCCTAGCGGATCTTCCGATCCTTTTGCTTTACGTCGCGCTGCTAATGCCATAATTAACATTACTTGGGACGCAGATCTGGAGATCGATTTAGACGATCTATTAGTTCAAACTTGCGCTGATTTTGTTTCCGCCCATTCCGACAAAGAATCCCCTCTCCCATTATTGCGAGAGTTCTTTTTACAAAGAATTAAAACCTTGTTGCAAGACGAAGAAAATATTGACTACGATTTGGTCAATGCTATTTTGGGGGATGGAGATGCCGAATATACCGAGCGTGCTTTAAAAGATTTATTAGATGCAAGCGATCGCGCTTTATTTCTCCAAGAAATTCGTAATAACGGTCAATTAAACGCCATTTACGAAACTATTAATCGTTCTGCACGTTTGGCAACTAAAGGGGATTTAGACACTGCTGCTTTAGATCCAAAAGAATATGTGAATCCCGATTTATTCGAGCAAGATTCCGAACGGGAATTTTATCATGCTTTGGTGGAATTATTACCTCAAACTGAAGCATCTCAAGAAGAAAGAAACTATCAATTATTAGTAGACGAACTGACTAAAATTGCTCCAGTAGTCAGTAATTTTTTTGATGGAGAAAATAGCGTTTTGGTCATGGCAGAAAATCCCGATGTCAAACGTAACCGTTTAAATCTTCTAGGTTTATTACGCAATCACGCCAGAGTCTTGGCTGATTTTGGCGCAATTGTAAGAGACTGTTCGTCAACTTAGATCAAGAAGAGGATTAAGCTTTTCTTTTTCGCCGATTATCAGTCATTGGATGTAAAAATCGATAGATGAAAATTTTAATTGTTGAAGACGAACGAGAAATTGCAGAAATTATTAGAGAATCTCTGGAAGTCGAGGGATTTTCTTGTCGTGTATGCCATGATGGTTATTCTGCCCTCAGACTCTACAGCGATTGTCAACCAGATTTAGTGATTCTCGATTTAAGATTGCCTGGCATAGATGGGTTAGAGGTATGTACCCAAATTCGTGCCAAGCCAGTAGCCAACGATCCTTATATTTTGATGCTGACTTCCAGGGGGGAAGAAATCGATCGCATTATTGGTTTGTCTACAGGGGCAGATGATTATTATGTAAAACCCTTTAGCCCCAGGGAATTAGTAGCTAGAGTGCGAGCTTTATTGCGCCGTCGAATGCGCGAAGGCGATCGCTCTCAACTAATACGAACCAAATCTTTTACTATCGATCTAGAGCAACATTCCATTACTCGTCATTTAGAAGCAGAATCGGCAAAACACCTGGATTTATCCTCTTCGGAATTTAAGTTGATGGCATTATTCGTCAAGCATCCTGGTAGAGTCTGGGAAAGAAGCCAACTAATTGAAAAGCTTTGGGGGGATGATTTCTTTGGGGAAGAGAGAGTTATCGATACCCATATTGCCAGATTGCGGAAAAAAGTCGAACCTGCTGGTAGTAAACCAAAATTTATTCAAACTGTTGTGGGAGTGGGTTATAAGTTTGAAGACTCCTAATTAACCTATAACCCATAACAACTTTCTTTATAGAATTTAGCCAATTAAATTGGTAATTAAAATTTTGCAACCGAGAAAAATAAGAATAATTCCACCAACAATTTCCAGTTTAATTTTGCAAAGACTTCCCCATTTGTGACCGAGGTAAACACTAATCAAACACAACCAAAAAGTAATCATAGCGATCGCCCCTGCTGCGGACAAGATAGAAGCCTTTAATACAGAAAGACTCAAGCCCACTGCTAGAGCATCAATACTAGTAGCAATTGCTAGTCCCAGTAAGGTGTAATTATCAAGTGGATTAAATTTGGTTTCTGTTTCTGGTTGAATAGTTTCATGAATCATTTTTGCACCGATAATTATTAATAAACTAAAAGCAATCCAATGATTTAGCTGCGTAAATAATTCTCGAAAAGATAAACCAGTAGACCAGCCAATAAGGGGCATAATTCCCTGAAAGATACCAAAAGTCAAAGCAATTTTTAATGCTTTGTTTAACTTTATATGTTTAATAACTAAACCACTACTCAGAGAAACAGCACAGGCATCCGCAGCCAAACCAATCCCCATTAAAGAAATATTTACTAACTCCATCAGTTATTTGATATTTATTTTTTTAAAATATTTTTTATTACTATAACTAATTTTCATAATTTTGAATTATCATATTTCAATCATGTTTTTATCATTTTTAATTCATAATTTTTAAACATAAACAAGTACATATTGCGAATCGCGATCTCATCACTCAAACAGCATGAGCAGCGAATTTGTTAACTAAAATTTCAGGTTCAAACCTATCCCTCTAATGTTGGCTAAATATTTTGTCAATCAGTCAGAATTATAGGTTATGGGTTAAACAAGGTTATAGGTTATGAAAAGGTTGAATCTACAAATTAGACTGTTTTTTTCCCACATTCTAGTAACTATTGTTGGAGTAACTGCATCCTCAGTAGTGGGAAATTTTTTTTCGCCTCGATTTTTTCAGTTTCACGTCCGCGATCTAGAGGGAAGAGGGTTAAATATTCGTACTGCTCATACTCAGTTATTAGAAGTATTTGAAGTGGCTTGGGCGCGGGGGAATTTTTGGTCGTTTTTAATCGGTACTTTAGCAGCAGCCATTTTGAGTTATTGGCTGGCAAAGCGGATCGTGCAACCCCTCAATGAAATGGAAACCATTGTCGAGCAATTTGCTAATGGTAAGTTAGACGAGAGAATGTGTCATTTTGAAATTCCCGAATTAGATCGTCTGGCAATGGGTTTTAATCGTATGGCTTCTAGTTTAGAGGAAGTGGAAGAAAGACGACGAGAGATTATTGACGATCTAACTCATGAATTGCGAACGCCTTTAACTATTATTAGGGGAAGATTAGAGGAAATAGCCGACGGGATTATTGTCGCCAACGAGCGTATTTATTCTCGCCTGATTCGGGAAACCAAACGTTTGCAGCGATTACTCAACGATTTACAAGAACTATCCCAAGCAGAAACGGGTAATTTAGCCCTAAACCCAAAGCCTACTAATTTATATCAACTCCTCCAACCTCTGACGGAGAGATTTGCCGAACAGTTATTAGATAGCGATCGCAGTTTAAGTTTAGACTGTCCAAAAGATTTACCCTACGTTATCATTGATAGCGATCGCATCGAACAGGTTTTAGTTAATTTACTCAGTAATGCTATTCGTCATACCCCTCAGGGTTCGATTGCTATTAAAGCTTGGCTAGAAAACAATTTCATCTGGATTGCCGTCAAGGATACGGGTTCGGGCATTGCTGAATCGGAATTGCCTTACATATTCCATCGTTTCTGGCGATCGCAACAATCTCGCGATCGCACCTATGGCGGTACGGGCATTGGGTTGGCTATTTGCAAGCGTTTAGTGGAAATACACCGAGGAGAAATTTCGGTTGAGAGTCAATTGGGAGTTGGCAGTACGTTTAAATTTTTCTTGCCCATCTAATTGTAGTCGTTTGTCAAAATTGACATTTGGCTGTCACCAGAATGAAAGAACTAGTGGTTAATCTTAGGAATACAAAATAAAAAATAATTGTGGTTGTAGATTTAGATCTTGCCACGGTCGAGCCAACTATGAATAATTACTCTTCGATGTTCCCCAGTATGAGTCAGCCGTCTGCTTTGTTAGTTTCTTTGACCTTAATTTCGTCGTTAGGGAGTAGAAAATCGAAATCTCCCAAATCTTTGGCAGAAAGTAAAATCGAATCGCCGTATATTACCAGAACTTAGTCTCGCTCGATCTGTTTGTAGCCGCCTCAACCTTCAATTTAATTGATATTTCAAACCATGAAATCACAACAAACTATTGCCTTGATTTCTGTTCATAGCGATCCTGCCAGCGAAACTGGGAATCAAAACACATATGTTCGCCAGTTAGGAGAAGCTTTATCTCCCTTGGGTTGGCAAGTAGATATGTTTACTCGCAAAATAGATGCCTCACAAGCAGACATAGTAGAACACAATCCTGGTTGTCGCACTATTCGTTTGAAAGCAGGAATGGAAGAAATAATAACTAGTCAGCAATTAATTGGTTTTCTGCCTGATTTTCTCAAGCAACTGCGTAAATTTCAACAAGAAAATCAACTGAGGTATCGCCTGATTCATACTAACTATTGGTTGTCGGCTTGGGTTGGTATAGAACTTAAAAAGACCCAACCCCTCAAACATATCCATACCTATCATTCTTTGGGTGCGGTTAAATATGCTGTTACTCAAGACATACCCAATCTTGCCAAAACCCGTTTGGCAATTGAGAAGACTTGTTTAGAAATGGCAGATCTGACTATTGCCACCTGTCCCCAACAACGAGACTATTTGCGAGAATTAGTATCGGAGAAAGGTTATGTTGAGATAGTGCCTTACGGTACGGATATTGATTTATTTGGTTCTGTTTCTCGTCAATCGGCAAGAAAAGATTTGAAATTGGCATCGGATATTTTTAATATTCTTTATGTCGGGAAGTTGGATCGCATTTCGGGCATTGAAACCTTAATTAAAGCTGTCAGCAAACCCCAATTACATAGAGATAGCAATATTCGCTTGACTATAATCGATAATTCTCCCCATAACCCTTTAAAAAGAAAGCGCATTGAAAAGCAAATTTGGGATACGGCAATCGATAACATCACTACTATAGTTGAAGGATTGAGTCGAGAGGAATTAGCTACTTATTACTCGGCTGCGGATGTTTGCGTCGTTCCCAGTCATTACAATCCTTCGGGTAAAATTGCCCTAGAAGCTATGGCTAGCGGTACGCCCGTAATTGCTTCCAACCTAGGTGGTTTAAAGTATGTAGTAGTTCCAGAACAAACGGGTTTCTTGTATCCTTCTCGAAATTCTTTCCTCTTAACCAGAGCGATTCATCGTTTGGCTACCAATCCTGAAATGCGATTAGAGTTCGCTCTAGCAGCTAGAAATAGAGTCGAAGAATTATTTTCTTGGGATGTTGTTGCCGACCAAATTAATGAATTTTATTTAGAACAAATAGGACAGCAAAATCTAGAATTTTTGTCTAAATCTCTACAACATTCTTTCCGCGCTAGTTGAATTTTTCCTTGAAGCTTTGGTTTGACTTTAATCAATAATTAGGAGTACCAAAATAATGATTTATATTTTAATACCTGGATTAACTATTTCGTTTTTTATTGGCGCGATTATCCTGCTTCTCTACAAGGTATTTCCTGTTGAAGCCAGGAAAGAAAGTAGACCGAAGCCGAGAAAAATCAGATTTTTATAAGGTTTTGGATGGTGAATTATGGATAAATATAATTTATCTAAATCTTCGGGAGAGCAAGCTGAAAATGGTTTCACTAAGGTTCTCTCCTCTATTTTAGTTCTACTATTTACCTTCAATCTGAGTTGGCTTTTTATTTTAGTCAAAGCTTATTCTAATCTAAGTAGTATTAGAAATGTTAATAAAACTTTTTTGAATTTAGAATCATTGCTAATTTTTGACAATCTAACCATTTTACTAATATTTTTCGCTTATGTTTTTTGTATTAGAAGCTTGAGAAATATTCTAGGTAGGAAAAATTAAAATATCTCGCTCGATCTCAGATTGACGAAATTATGGCGTAAAAATTATTCAATACTTAGCCGCCTTGTAAATTATTATTGTTTGATGTTTTAAGTATTTGAAAAATTAAAGTCTTGCCTTAGTTGCTTGTTACTGTTTGCGATCGCATTTATCTACACAACCTCAGTTTCAATCTTAAATATCGAAGGAAAAGGAATAGTCATAATCTTTGGTATTGCCTTGGGAGCAATTTTAGAATATTGCTTCGAGCTAGAAATTTTATTGCTTAATTTTTTTGGCGTAATAGTTTTAACTTTAACAACAATTTTTCTGTTAACGCCATCTTTATCAACTTCTTTTTTTGAACCACTGGCAATTTTGGTGAGTATCGAATAACCCTATGTCAAAATTGAAATATTAAAGACACAAAATATTCACAACCGTAACTTATCTTTATTATTAGAGTTCAGTCAGCCTAGTTCTGCAAAAAGAAGCGGGGAAACCAAATTTTGGGGCGTATTTCTAATCAGAAAGGGACATCTCTCAGTCCTAGTCCGTCAGCTAACCTCGTCGGCATTGAGAGAGGGTTGAAGAGATAATAAATTAAATATCAAAATTTATTTAAAAAGTCTCGTCATCCTCCTTATTTATTAACTGCTCTTTTCATCGTTCATCAGTTATTAAGGAGACTCACTATCATGTTTAGAATTGGCGATATAGTACAACACAAGCAAACGGGAAAACTAGGTCGGATAGTTGGTTATGGCTGCCGTCTTACGGCTTCGACCTATTTTTTGACCCTGAAGGTGAAACCTCTGAAACAAATTTATATTAGGAATATAGAAGATACTTTTAGTGAGTGGCGTTTTGTGCGTCATCAACTACCGATAATCATTCAATCTCCCCAGAGAAAAATCGCAGCTTAAACGATCAATTGTTTTATTCGAACCATCGTTTTTGGCGATAAACGTGAATTTAAGTTCAAACAAGGAGATTAAATATGTTGCAGTTCAAAATTGGTGACAAAGTACGACACAGGACTACTCATATCAAAGGAAAAGTTATCGGCTATGGGTATCGCGAGACTGAAGCAGGAGATCGCCTAACTACCCTTAAAGTTGAATTGCGTTCCCAAGGTTCGATTAAACTCATAGCCGAAGATTTATTCGATCGCTGGAAAATATGGCACGAACGCAAGCTTGCTTGTTCTCTACCCTTTTCACCCAAACTACCTAAGCAAGGAATAAAAGCATTACAAAATTAAAGTCTTGTCTGCCAATTGTAATCAAATCTAAACGTTTACTGTTGGCAGGCAACTCCTCACTCCACACCATTTAGGACAGTTAGTCGTAATAGCTAACTGCCCTTTTTTTACGCAACTATTAATCTAATCGCTCGTTCTTCTATCGGACATTTCGCAGGTTAGGTCAGCAGATTAGATAATATTTTTGGCAAGGATTTCCAAGAAGACGTAAAATCTTCAGGCGAGCATCAGTAAGATTAGAAACTTGCAATTGATGATTAAGATTAACCAGATGAACTGCTTGAAAACACTGAAATACCCATCTAAATGTGGGAGTAGAAGTAGGTTTCTTGAATTGATTGGGAATAGTCTCTTCTTCACGAGCTAAGGCTTGTCTTAATTGACGTTGACCTAAAGTGTAAACCAGTAAACATAAACCCATAACCATCGCCAAAGCTGCCACTCTGCGAGGAGTGTTCAAAACATCTCCATCTCCTGTACAGATGACATCCATCATGAATTGTTTTAAATCTGGTCGATGGTCTTTGGAGTAGCCATAAGTAATCTTTACCCCTTAAATTGATTCTGATGATTCATCTGAGTTTTCTACTTCATACCTCCCGAATAAACTAAAGCTACTCGAATCTAAATGCAGGCTCTTGGTTGAGAGGTTAAATCTTTGATGAGCTAACATGGCAACCCTAGTAAATAATGGAGTCAATCCTTGATTCGACAAGCTATCCAAAGCTCTTCCTATTCGGTCATCATTTAGATGCTCTGGTTTAATGCCCTCTCCTAAGAGATGTTCTGTTGCTTTGCCGATGAAGAACTCACTAAATAAATATAAAGGTGCGCTGACAAAACCCAACCCGTTGAGAATCATAGCTTTGACCACTTGTCCCGTACTCATGATTTGCTGAGGATGTTGTTCTATAAGTCTATCTATTTCTTCGACTAATCCGATTTGGTCAATGATTACGGCACACTATACCTAAGCGATCTAGATTTTTAACTTGGATATCCAAAGTAGTTTACTTTAACTCTTCATTTTAATACCCTACCTTTATTCCTCAACCTGCGAAATCCTCGTTTCAACAGGTACAAAAAGAAATTGAAGAAGTAGATCTAGATGAATTTTGGAGCTAATTTCATTGAACATTAAACATTGAGCATTTATCAGCCATTGCTCAATGTTTCGCGCCATTGTACTATCGCATCTAGAGGATCTTGAATAACTATATGTTGAGCTAGTAGAGTTAAATCCAAATCTGGTAGTAACTGACTTTGCTGTTGCTGCTGATAAGAATCGTCTTGCAAACAATAAACTTTTAATCGATTATTCTGCCAGAACCAAACTTCTCCAACACCTAACCGTCGATATACTTCCAAAGTATCCACGCCACCACTGGTATAAACAACTTCTATCGCCAAGTCAGGAATCTCTTTATCCGTACCGATGCAGTAACACTCATCGGGTTCTTTTCCCGCCTGCTTGTCTTTACTTTTGAAAGTAGTAGAACCCAATCCCCAAAAACGAATGCGCTTTGCTTCTAAGTAAGCCTCTAGCAATCTGGCGATCGCTTTCTTATCTAATTCATGACTGCGACTGGGGGACATAATTTCTAAGGTTTCTAATAAATAAGCTACGCGATAACCCGAACTATTGCCTAAAGCAGACAGCAACGATTCATAGGCTTGCCAAGTTACGCCAGAAGTTATGTATTTTTCCTCGCGATCTTGTGTGGGGGTAGTGCGATTCGCTTCAAGTTGTAAGGGAAAATTATCGCTTAGTATTGCCGAAGTCATTTTGAATGTAAATTTTGCTTGGGATTACTCAGATTATAGTTCTTGGATAGTTGAGAGGTGTTGCGATCGCCTAACAGAGAAATTCCTATGGAATTAACCAACGGATTATCTAAGAAAAAACGAATAAGCACTATAATACAGACCAATAGATTCAAAGTTGCGATCGATTAATTAATCCATGAGAAGTAGAGGCAGACGCAGAAGTAATACAATAGAGCAAAATCTAGATTCATTTCTAGATGTATTGACTAATACCGTTGGCGTACTGATGTTTATCAGTTTGTTTGTCACTCTCATTGCGACTGGTGGCAGTTCTAAAAGTAAAATAACTATTCAAACTCCTTTATCTTCCGATACTGATAAAGAATCTTTATGGTTTGAAATTGACGATAATAAAGTTAGTCATTTAGATTTGCGCCAAGTTAGAGAAAAAGAATTAGAGCTATCTAATAATTTGCCCAATTGCAATAAACCTTCAGGATCTAGCGACTCTTTTGACTATAGTTTTCGTCAAGATAACTATCAATCTTGTTTGCTCAGTATTCTTGGTCGTCAAAGTAATTTTCGCACCAATACTGCTAATTATAATGTTAGGGCAGTAGATGAAGGGGTGTCTTTATTCTTTGAACCAAAATCTGACGAAATAGGAGAAGATACAAGTCAATTAGTGGCAAGTGGCTCGCAATTTCAACAAGTTTTAGCTAATAATAATGCAGAAAAAGATTACTTAGTATTTATCGTTCGACCAGATAGTTTTGAAGCTTTTCGCGAAGCCAGAAAACAAGCCTGGGCTAAGGGTTATGATGTAGGTTGGGAACCCCATCCCCAACAAGCACCAATTAAAATTAGAACTATTTTAGGTTCGGAACTTCCTGGAGGCAGAACGATTCGCAAACAATAGTATAGATAATTAAAATAGTCACAGGTTAAACAAAATTATATGAAAGCAGTTGCAGGTTTATTAAATACTCTGGTTTTTAGTATTTGGATTATAGCGATCGCCATTTTTTCCATTCAAAACATTCAAGATGTCTCGGTAAAATTTCTAACCTTTGAATCTATTACGCTACCTGTAGGTATTTTGTTGGCTTGCTGTGGCTCAATAGGCGCGCTACTGGGCTGGTTATTTCCTTTACTATTTTCACGTAAAAGAAGAATCAAATCTGGCAATTATTAATCTGGAATTTGCGATCGCGATCGCACCATAAGATCGAGTCTAAGATTTATCATAAATAAGTATAAATAAGATTATCAATAACGCCAGCTAACAACCTATAAAATTGCTGGCAAATAAAGCACAATTTCAATCCATACTATATTTGAGCGATCGAGAGGATGTTTCCAGAACATCCTCTTTTGTTTTGTTAAAAAGTTTGACGATTTATCGATCTCCCTCCCACAGCAGAGCAAAAAAATAGTTAGATTGCGGATAATGTAACTATAAATACGGCTGTTAAAAAGAACAAAAGTAACAAAGATAGAGAAGTAGTTAAGAAGTAGTAGATTTGAGGATTAGTCGAGTATCCTATCTCAAATACCCCAATATTTCATTTTTTATCGATAAACAATATTTTAGGTATGCAATTTCGACAAAAGGCGATCGTCATTTTCGGTTTAATTATTTTTATTGGTTTAACTTTTGCCTCTACTCTAATTCATCTATTAACCGAATCTTGGTGGTTTGAGGCAGTAGATTTTGCGGGGGTTTTCTGGACGAGGATTACCTGGCAGATCGCAATTTGGGTTGCTACCTTACTTATTTATAGTTTGTTTCTCTGGTTTAATTACTGGTTAGCCAATCGCTTGAGTCGCGATCGCGCTTATAGTTTTTTTATCAGTACGGAATTAGAACCTTACACTAAAACTATTGCCAATTTATCCGCTTCAGTGCTAATTTTTCTGGTGGCAATAGGTGCAGCCAGTGCTAGTGGGGCTTTTTGGTCAACTAGTCTCAAGTTTCTTAATGCTACGGACTACAATCGTCCCGATCCGATTTATGGCAAGGATTTAAGTTTTTATCTGTTTAAACTGCCCTTTTACGAAGGTTTGCAAACTTGGTTGTTAACTTTATTAGTGTCGGGATTGTTAATTGCGATCGCCGTCTATTTGCTCAAAGGTTTAGTGGGTTTTAGTTTTGTTCTCCCCAATCTGCGGGGACAGAAACTCACGGGACAAAAACTCAAACTAGAACGACAGTGGCAAAATAACTTTCAGGGCAAACAAAAAACACATCTAATTTTATTACTTGCTGCGATCGCTTTAGTGGTAGCTTTTGATTTTTGGCTCAAGCGTTACGAATTGCTTTATTCTGCCGATGGGGTAGTCTGGGGTGCTGGCTATACCGATACTCATGCCCGACTGTTTTCTTACTGGGTAATGGGCATTGGAGCATTAATTTTGGGTGGACTGTCGATCTTGGCGGTTTGGTTGCGTCGTTCCATGTTGCCCCTCTATGGTATTGCTCTCTATTTAGTCGTTCTATTTCTGGTTAATGGACTTTATCCCGAACTACAGCAGCGATTTGTGGTCGAACCCAATGAATTGGATAAAGAACTACCTTATATTGAAAATAGCCTAGAGTTTACCAGAGAAGCCTACGACCTAGAAACCATAAATACTCAAGAATTTAATGTCTCTGGAGAATTATCTGCCCGAGTTCTACAACAAGATGAAGGAACGATTCAAAATATTCGCCTTTGGGACTATCGTCCCCTGTTGAGTACCTATCGTCAACTACAGGAAATTCGTCCTTATTATTTATTCAACGACGTAGACATCGATCGCTATACTATTGAAGGTAATTACCGTCAGGTTATGCTCTCGGCGAGAGAATTAGAATACGATCGCGCCTCCGAACAGGCTAAAACTTGGGTCAATCAACGCTTAAAATATACTCACGGTTACGGATTGGTCATGAGTCCTGTCAATGAAGTAACTGAAGACGGTTTACCAGAATTATTGATTAAAAATATTCCCCCCGTATCTCCTGTAGATCTGGATGTTGATGCCCCCGCTATTTATTATGGAGAATCAACAGACAACTATATCTTCACCAACACTACCACCCAAGAATTTGACTATCCCCAAGGCAACGCCAATGCCTTTACTACCTATGCAGGTAAGGGTGGCGTACCAATTCCCAATCTAATTCGCAAGCTAGCCTATGCCTACGATTTGGGTAGTTTTAAAATTCTTATTTCCAACTATTTCACCAATGAATCCCGCATTCACTATTACCGCGATATTCAACAACGAGTTCGTCAGGTTGCCCCCTTTCTCAAGTTCGATAGCGATCCCTATATCACCCTAATCGATGGCAAATTACAGTGGATTATCGATGCTTATACTACGAGCGATCGCTTTCCCTATGCCGAACCCGTCGAAGCAGGAATAAACTATATCCGCAATTCCGTTAAAATTCTCATCGATGCCACCGATGGCAGTATGCAGTTTTATGCGATCGACGAAAACGAACCAGTACTAGCAACCTATCGCAAAATCTTCCCCGATTTATTTTTAAGTCAGGATAGCATTCCCCAAGATGTTCGCGAGCATTTCCGCTATCCTTTGGATCTGTTTAAAATCCAAGCGCAAATGTATCTGGCGTATCACATGAATAACCCGCAGGTATTTTATAATCGCGAAGATCTCTGGCGTTTTGCCACCGAAAACTATGAAGGCAACCAGCAGGCAGTAGAGCCTTACTATCAAATCATGAACTTGCCAGGGGAAGATCGAGAAGAATTTGTCCTGATTTTGCCTTTTACTCCCGTTAATAAAGACAATATGATTGCTTGGATGGCTGCGCGATCTGATGGGGAAAATTACGGCAAAACCTTACTGTATGAATTTCCCAAACAAAAGCTAATTTATGGTCCATTTCAAATCGAGGCGCGCATCGACCAAAACCCCGAAATTTCTCAACAGCTAACCCTCTGGAGTCAAAAAGGATCGCGAGTAATTCGCGGAGATCTTTTAGTGATTCCCATTAACAATTCTTTGCTCTATGTCGAACCAGTTTACCTCCGTGCCGAACAAGGAGAACTACCAGAATTAAGAAGGGTAATTGTGGCTTATGAAAAAGAAGTAGTAATGCGGACTACCCTAGCAGAATCTTTAACTGCTTTGTTTGGTAACGAACCTCCGACACAGCAGATAGTGCAACCAGAAACTCCAGTAAATCCAGATGCTAATCTGATTCAACGAGCAGCAGAAACTTTTGAGAGAGCCGAAAATGCCCAACGTGAGGGCAATTGGGCAGAATACGGTCGCTATCAACAACAACTCAAACAAATAATCGAGCAACTACAAGAGTAATCAAGATAATGGATATTGTTCAAAACTTATAGTCGTTCTAAAGTATGGAAATTATTAGAACGACTATATCCTACTGAAGACCGATAACTTTATAGATTCAAATAATTAAACTTAAGAATTATCCCCCCAAAACTTACAGCAGTTTTTGATTGGGTAGACCACATCTTTGTATGAGGCAGGGGGCAGGGGGCAGAAGAAAAAAGTTGGTTATTAGTTGGGTTCTATTCAACTGAAAATCGCTGTAATAGGTCAAACACTCATGGTGTAGGTATGAAGCAGAATAACTCTCGTTTGGGACTAGAACAAGAATTTTTTATTGTCAATGCAGAGGGCTTTTTATCCCATCGCGCCGATGAATTATTGGCAAGTTGTTGGAGAATAGCAGCCTCACAACATCGTTCTCCAAACTGTTTTGCCCCTGAGTTTGTCAAAAATATTATTGAAATTAATACTGTTCCTGCCAATAGTTTTGCCGAATTAATCACAGAATATCTTGACCTGCTGCAAATCTTACTCCAAGCCTCAAAAGAACTTGAGTTGCGAATTTATCCCCTCTCGACCTATCCTCTGTACGCTACGCCAATTATTAGAAATCAACCTAATTATCATTTACAAGTTAAAACTGTGGGCGCGGGAAGATTTGACAATGCTGCCAAATGCACGGGGACACATATTCATTTAGACTTACCCGATGGAGTCGTCAATGGTCAAATTGGTTTGGCATACAACTCTACTCCTGAAGACAGAGAAAAAGTTATCAGTATTTATAATTTGGCGATCGCTTTTGATGCGGCGATTATTTCTTTATCTCGCGCCTGTCCTTTTTATGAGGGTAAAGTGACAGAGAAAGCTATGCGGACGATTCACTATCGAGGTAGCCAGCGTTTTGCTTGGGAAGGAGTTTATACTAACCTCCAATCTGTTGGTGGGTTGATGCCCTATGCTCAAACTCCAGAAGAACTAACCTGTCAGTTATTCGAGCGCTACTATAGTTGGCTGGAGGCAATGGATCGCTCGGGAGTAGACAGACAATTGTTTTTCGATGCTGGAGGTGAATTATTAACCGCAGGTTGGAATCCCGTTAGATTAAATAAAATTGGTACTGTTGAACTGAGAAATGCTGATAGCAATTATCCTCAAGTTACTTTAGCATTAGTAGCTTTAATCTCTGAAGCTGCCAATCGGGTGAGAAGAGAAAATATTACCGTCAGACCAAAATCGGGATGTAAAGTATTTCAGCTACAAGGACAACAGCTAAATGTGCCTGATTTTAACTATTTGAATCATCAATTACTCTATGCTGCGGTAACCGAAGGCATCAAAAATAACGCAGTCAAAGAATATCTCGATTCTATTTTGGAATTTAGCTGTCAAAACGATAGTGCGCTGGCTAACTATTTGGCTAGATTCAAAACCTCTTTAGGAAAATATACTACTACTGAAGCTGAGTTGTTAGCCGAATTTTCTGGTACCACAGGCACAATATCAGAAGCAGATGGTTTGACTTTAGTACGGCATTGTTGCGATCGCCTAGAATCAGAAGTTAATACTCTCAAATCCAGCCAGACCAAAAATTTTCTGACTATTCATTGAAGGTTGAAGATATTGAATGTAATTAAAATATATCTAATTGGAGATGAAAAACTTGATCGCTTTAGAGGAAATTGGGCTGATAACTGACACTGCAATTATTCAATTTATCTCTAGATGAAAGTAATAGGTCTAGATCAAATTAACTATTAAACGTAATGATTTTGGACAGCCTGGTTATTCAGTGACTACTTCAGCTATCAAGTTTTGAAAGACTGTTTGTAAACAAACTTTTGTCGTTTAATTCTATTTGGTCGTCTACACTGCTTTTTCCTCGAAATTCAATTACAAACTCGGTCGGCAAATAATCGGCTCTAACATGGGTGAACTAGCAAATTTAGCCGATTTCTGTAACTCTAAATTTAATACTTCTTCTATCTCATCTTCAACCAACTTTTCTACCGCCAACATATCTTGAAAATTATTTGATTCGTTGTTTACAATAGTAAACACTGATGTTTATTTATCTTGGTAGCGATCGCCTTGCCGATGAACACATTACTAAACAAATAATTGAAGTAAATAGTTAATCAAGCCTCAAAAATACCACAATGAGTCAACATTCTTGGTTAATCAATCGTAATGCTATTTTGGCAACTAAACATCAAAAAGAACGAGTAATTGCTCCTCTTTTCGAGCGAGAGTTTGGAGTCAAGGTAATAGTACCCAATAGTTTTGATAGCGATCATTTTGGAACATTTACTAGGGACATCCCGAGAGCGGGCAATCAATTAGCAGCAGCGCGTCGTAAAGCGGAAGCAGTTTTAGAATTGACGGGAGAAACTTTAGCTATAGCCAGTGAAGGGGCGTTTTACCCTCACCCTAGTATTCCTTTTATCAGTTGCAATCGAGAATTAATTTTATTACTAGATCGAACTAATAATCTAGAAATAGTTGGAGAAACATTATCTACAAAAACTAATTATAATCATCAGTATGTAAAAAGTAGCTCAGAAGCTTTAGAATTCGCTCGAAAAATTGGGTTTCCCGAACACAGTTTGGTAGTAATGTCTGAACCCAATACTCAAAAGCAAAAAGAAATTTTTAAAGGCATAAATCAAACAAAAACTCTCGTTGAAATAGTTGATTTAATGCTACATCCAAAAGATCGAGATACAGTTTATTTAGAAACCGATCTTCGAGCAATGTGCAATCCTACTCGGATGCAAGTAATTGAAGAGGCTACTCTAAATTTAATTCAAAAAATCACTCAATTATGTCCTCAATGTTCTTGTCCAGGATTCGATGTTATCGAAATACAACCTGGTTTACCATGTGCTTGGTGTTCTGCCCCTACTAACTTAGTTTTAGCTGAAATATATCAATGTCAAAAATGCCAATTTCAAGAAAAGAAAATGTATCCTAATGGGAAAAAAAATGCCGATCCTGGTAATTGTCCCTATTGCAATCCCTAGCTAAGAGCTAATAGCCATTGATGACAACTTAACGCTTTTTGCTTAATAGTCTCAATTATTACTTAACCTGAGTTCGGGATAAGAGAATTGCTCGAAGAGAATAGTCTTTAGTATTTAGGGCTTACTGAAAAAGTCTGAGTAAGGAAAAAAAGAGAGTCAAATGAAAAATTGAAATTCGGAAGAGGAAAACTTGTGGCGAAAAAAGTCACAAAATTGTATTTTTTGAGGGACGAAAGCTTCAGTTCAGCTTTA
>NZ_JBZNBU010000034.1:0-4274 GCF_058530065.1 Waterburya sp.
ACAATTTTAATTTACGAAGCACCCCATCGTCTATTGAAAACTTTAACCGATTTAGCCACAGTAGTTGGCAGCGAGCGCAAAATTGTCTTAGCTAGGGAATTAACTAAAATCCACGAAGAATTCTGGCGAGGAAATCTGGAGGATGCGATCGCTTTATACAGTCAGAACAAACAACCTAAAGGAGAATATACCTTAGTGTTAGATGGTGCGAAAGAAACGAATCTAATTATGTCAGAAGCAGAACTTAAACTGGAACTACAACAGTTATTAGCTAATGGGATGACGCGATCGCAAGCCAGCCGTCAATTAGCAAAATCGAGCAACCTATCCCGACGAGAAATTTATCAATTGGATCTCTCTTAAGATTGCCGTCTTTAATGTATTCTAAAGAGTGTCATCAAACAGAATAAGAGAAGCTACTAGAGTGAAATACGTTATGTGGGGGAGTTATTGTGAAAACGCCCTTGAAAAACGCACCCCTTACCGTCAAGCACATTTGGCAGGTTTGACCGAGCAAAAAGAACGAGGCATATTAATCACTTTAGGACCCACTAAAGACAATACTAAAGTATTTGGTATTTATGAAGCCGATGGCGAAAGTACAGTACGTCAGTTGGTAGAGTCCGATCCTTATTGGCAAAATGGTATTTGGACGGAATATGAAGTTAAAGAGTGGATTCAAGCATTTTAGAATAAACTTCATAGCACCACAAGACCAAGCAGATCGAAGCAAAATCTTCCAAAATTAAAATGTCTCCCAAGATATCGTTGAGCGATCGAGATTTGAGGTTAAGAAATCCCTTAATACTCCTTTACTAGAAGTTAAGATAGATATAACTCATGTCAACTAGGATTATTTTCATCGCGGATAGAAAAAATTGATATCGAAATTTAGTATAGCGAGCAAGCAGGTTTTATGATTTACGATAAAGAAACTGTTAATCAGACAGATGCAGTGCTGCAAGCAGAAAACGTCAATGTATATTATGGCGATTTTCTAGCAGTAAAAGGCATTTATATGAATATTCCCAGAAATAAAGTAACTGCATTTATTGGGCCTTCTGGCTGTGGAAAAAGTACTCTTCTACGTTGTTACAATCGTCTTAACGATTTAATTCCGATCTTTCGTTTAGAAGGTTTAGTAACCTATCACGATCAAAACCTCTATGGTAAAGATATCGATCCCGTGCAGGTAAGACGTAAAATCGGTATGGTCTTCCAAAGACCAAATCCTTTTCCTAAATCTATCTATGACAATATTGCTTTTGGAGCAAAAATTAATGGCTATAAGGGGAATATGGACGAACTGGTGGAAAAATCCTTAAGAGGTGCAGCCCTTTGGGACGAAGTTAAAGATAAACTCCGACAAAGCGGTTTAGCTCTCAGTGGCGGACAACAACAAAGATTATGTATCGCCCGAACTATTGCCCTACAACCTGAAGTTGTATTAATGGACGAACCTTGCTCGGCTTTAGACCCAATTTCTACCCTTAAAGTTGAGGAATTAATTCACGAATTAAAAGAAAAATATACCATCGTGATCGTAACTCACAATATGCAGCAAGCATCGAGGGTGGCAGACTATACGGGTTTCTTTAACGTTACAGAAGTAGAAGGGGGAAATCGCCAAGGCTATTTAGCAGAATATGCTCCCACTGAAGAAATCTTCCAAAATCCCAAAGAGGAAGCAACTCAGCAATATGTTAGTGGTCGTTTTGGTTAATCGATAGGTTTTAACTTGCGAGGGATAGCTCGGAAGGTTGTCAATTTCTTGGTAGGATAAGTTGAATCTGGGATCGTTAACCAAAAATATATGTTTTCTAAAAAATACTTATCTCGCATACTAGCTTTAGTTCTAGTAGTAGCTATTAGTTTAATGGGTTGTGGTTCTAATCCTTCTGGATTAACTGGAAACTACAGTCAAGACACTAACACAGTTTTAACAAATCTAAGAGAGGCAATCGAACTACCCGATGATGCCAGCAATAAAAAAGAAGTTATCGGTTTGGCACGCAAGCAAATCAGCGATTACGCTTCTCGCTATCGTCGTAACTCCAAAACTGCTGGCTTGCGTTCTTTTACTACCATGCAAACTGCATTAAATGCCCTGGCTGGATATTATAGTTCTTACGGTATTCGTCCTCTACCCGAAAAACTCAAAAAACGTCTTTCTCAAGAGTTTAGACAAGTGGAAATTTCTTTGAAAAGAGGCGTATAAGTCCATTAGTTAATTTAGGTTAAAAAAATATTATTTTTCCTTCTAAATTTATGGTTTGGGAGGATTTTTCATAATAAATTATTTAATTCTAGTTAATGTCTATATTTTGGCAAGTAAAAATATTTCTAACATTAATGTATTATTAAAATAATATGTATAATTTTAGACTACGAAAATCAATTGAAATACTATATAGTTTTAACCAGACAAATTGCTAATTCTATCCAAGTAAAGTCTTCCATAACAGAAAAATTACCAAGAAGAGATTTAAGTTTATTAGCAGAGAGGCTCAATGCTTCATTTTTAAAAGAAGATAATTATCCGATTCAATTAACCGATCGAATTCTTGCCAAACTGTCATCGACTCCAGAAAATTGGGCATTTGCTCGTGCTATTGCATCTCAACTAAAATCGGACGATGTTGTTTTTTGTCCAGGGGAAGAAATAGGTATTCCCCTAGCAGCTATTTTAAGTTCCCAAAAAGAACGACCTAAAATTATAGTTTGGTTTCATAGAATTACTGGCTTAAGAAGTCGTTTGGCACTAAAACTATTTAAAATAGGTAATGTAGTAGATTTAGCTGTAGTTAATACCAATGCTAATAAAGAATTCGTCCAAAAATACTTGAATTTTGAGAGCGATCGCTGTTTTTTCTGGAGACATACCACCGATTGCAGTTATTTCATCCCTCAGGATTATGCTGAACCTAACAGCAAACCTATCATTGCCAGTGTAGGTTTAGAACAACGAGATTATCGTCTTTTAGCCTCAGCAACCGAAACACTAGATGTCGATGTAAAAGTTGCTGGTTTTTCGCAATTTCAGTCTAGGGTGGCTAAAAGTTTTCCCAGAGTGTTGCCTGCTAATATGACTAACCAACAATATGGTTTACCCGAATTAGTTCGGCTATATCACGATGCTAGGGTTATTGTAGTTCCACTCAAAGAAAATATAGGTTCTGCTGGTATAACGGCTTTACTCGAAGCAATGGCTTGTAAAAAAGCAATAATATGCGTCAAAACAAAAGGACTCGCCGATTATTTAGTGGATGAAGATGCGGTGATGACGATTAAGCCTGGAGACGTGGATGGCTTACAAAAAGCAATTTTATACTTACTCAATAACCCCGAAGAAGCCAAACTAAGAGCCGAACGTGCTTACCAACTGGTTTGGTCGAGAAATAATTTAGACGATAGAGTTGATGCCATGGTTGATTTTATTCAAACCGTAGAATAGTCAAAAATAGATAAAAGAAAAAATATGTTTAATTTTTTAGGTGAGATTAACGAAGCAAAAATCTACAATCGAACGACTAATGCGATCGAGATTGTTGCTTCCTCTGAATTATTAGCTTTAGAAATACCCGATAAGCTTAAAAATCCTGGAGATAATTCTGCGATCGAACTTCGCAAATTTACTGCTGATAACCAGCTATTTAATTATAGTGGCAGAATTGACGATCGAGATCCTAATGCACCAGCCCTAGGATTTCCTGGGACATCGGTAAAATTCAAATTTACAGGGACTAAGCTACAAATCGAACTATCAGAAGATAATTGGGGTGGCGAAAACTATGTGGATGTTTACATTGACAGCAAACCCCAGCCTATTACCCTAAAATTGCGTCGAGAAGATGGCAATCCTGTAGTTTATGATATTGCTGAAGGATTGGAAAACAAAGCCCATAATGTAGTCATATACAAGCGCAACGATTTTATTACGGGAGAGTTTAAGTTTCACGGCATTATTACTGACGGGCAATTATTACAACCTAATCCCGATTCTCAGCGTGCTATTGAAATCTACGGCGATTCCATAACCTCTGGTATAGCTGTAGAACATCCCGTTACGGGGGTGCAAGATCCTGATGGCAATAGCGATCGCATTTCTAATGCTTACTATAGCTACGGCTCGATTTTAGCCAGATATTACGATGCAGACGTATCTCTAATCTCCCAAGCTGGAGCATCTTTAGTTAACGGTTTTGGTTACTGGAATACTTTTTGGAACAATGGTACTGGTGGAGAAGCTTTTTACAATAGGGTCAAACCTTTGC
>NZ_JBZNBU010000035.1:0-4739 GCF_058530065.1 Waterburya sp.
AGGCAACTTTCCTTTGGTTGTCAACCCCTCTCCCCCCAAAAAAATTCAACAAAACTTTTGCTCTGGCTCAAATCTATCTGTCACAACATTTACGAACTTGATTCTGTTTTATATTTTTCTTTGGCTGAAGTAAATGCTTTTCTTTTTAAAACTGGATGTAGTCCTTCTCTAATTAAAAATATTGTTTACATACAAAACAAGACTCAGGATATTACTAGCCTTTATCCCAAGCCTTGATTGAGTATTATCTATTTGAGTTTATTAGATAGTTTAAATTAGTTTATTTTGTTTACTTGCCAAAACCCTTACCCCGATCGCTTTTGGGCATACAAACACAGTTTTCAATTTGTTGGCTTAATTTTTCCTTATCTATGTTTTGACCGATTAAGACTAATTGATTTTTCTGTTCTCCCATCCACTCTTCATCTTCAAGAGTAAATCTTTTACCACTTAAATGAAAAATATGACGTTTAGGACTTTCATCAAACCACAAAATACCTTTAGCGCGAAAAACATTTTCAGGCAGTTGATTATCAAGAAAGTATTGAAATTTGCGAATTGCTAGAGGTTTATCAAATTGAAAAGAAATGGAGGAAAAGCCATCATTTTCTAAATGATGAGAATGGTCGTGGTCGTGGTCGTGATGGTCGTGGTCGTGATGGTCGTGGTCGTGATGGTCGTGGTCGTGGTCATGCTTTGATTCTGCCTCTTCAAAATATTTATCCGATTCAAATAAACCAACACTTAAAATTAAGGGAATAGATACTTGAGATTTTTGCGTCCTTAAAATACGAGCATCTTGTTTTATATCTCGTACTCTAATCTCTAAGGCATCTACATCAGCTTCATCAACCAAATCGGTTTTATTTAGAACAATTACATCACCATATTGAATTTGGCTCAAAGCAGCTTCACTATTAAACAAATCGAGGCTAAAGTTAGAACAATCTACCATCGTCACAATAGAGTCAAGGCGAGTCATATCTCGCAACTCTGTACCCAGAAAAGTCAATGCTACAGGAAGAGGATCT
The DNA here is from genome assembly GCF_058530065.1 of Waterburya sp. Taxonomy (NCBI): domain Bacteria; kingdom Bacillati; phylum Cyanobacteriota; class Cyanophyceae; order Pleurocapsales; family Pleurocapsaceae; genus Waterburya; species Waterburya sp. Next base: position 1,032 of record NZ_JBZNBU010000035.1, read on the forward strand.
GCTAACCCTGTTGTTTCTACAACCAGATAATCAATCTTTTCTTCTCTTTCTAAGATCTTGTAAACAGCATTAATCAAATCTTCATTAATAGTGCAGCATACACAACCGTTGTTCAATTCCACCATGTTGTCTCCGTCTGTGGAGACAATTAACTCATTGTCAATGCCAATTTCGCCAAATTCATTGACCAATACAGCGGTTTTGAGTCCTTCTTGATTGGTTAAAATATGATTTAGCAAGGTGGTTTTACCACTACCCAAAAAGCCCGTGATGATAGTAACGGGTAAGCCTCTTTTGGCAGTTTCCATTGTGTTAGGCGCTGGAGTATCAACAGTTGTCATAACGATTATTCTTAAATATTGTCAGACTAGAAGTAATTTTCTTTATTCTAGATTTTTCTGGCAATCTCAAGGGGATTTCTCAGAATTAATTAGTGATTTGCTAATGTGTATCAACGATCCATTGTCGATTGTTGACGCAATCGATCTAACTCTTCTCTATCTTTTTTCAACTCTTGTTCTAATTCTTGCAATTGTTCTCGACGGGTTTCAATCTCTAATGCCCGACGGTTTAACTCTAAATTCTGGGCAGTAATTTCCTGTCGCCATTTTTCTACCTTGCCTTGTTCGGTTTTGATAAATTGGGGATTAATGGCATTTTTGGTCAAATGTTGCTGTAATATGCTTAAAATCCATTCTTTAGCATCTTGAATACTAATTATTTGTCTATTTTTGCCCATTTCTACCAGCACAAGTACTCCTACCCCAAGAGAACTTTCTTTAGCTAGGAGCAAAGTTTGGGAATTATCTAACTCCCAGACATATTCTGATTCTTGACGGGCGAGTACCTGTAGCTGTATTTCTCCCGAATTGGGGTTAGTTTCAACTTGGGCTAAATATAACATGGCTTATATCATTTGGCATTGAGCATTTAGTATTTATCGTTTGTTATCGATTATTTATCAACTGTAAATGCTTTAGCTAGTTTACTAATTGCCAAACTAACAAAAGTATAATGATAAATATTCAATATTTATACTCTAAATACATTAATAATACTATTACTGTAAACGATTTAAGCACTCCTTTAACATATCTATCGAACAGCTAAACTATTCAATAGTTGCGATCGCATTATTCAGCCCTATTCTTTTTCTCAATAATTAGAGAATCAATTTGATGGAGCTATCTTTGCTGATTGTCATAATTATTAATTACTTATTATTAATTATTCATTCTCAATTGCTTCTAATTTAGCCAATCGACTTACCAAATCTTGATTGGTTTCCTTCAACTTATCGATTTCTTGACGCAATTCTTTAACTGCTTTATCCGCACCTAGATTTTTCTGTACTTTAGTAACTGCTTCCTCCGCACGACGACGCACCCTACCATCAGGGGTTTGGGCTGCAAGCTCGTTTAAAATAGTTATGGCTTGAGCAGTTTGCATTTGAGATAATGCCCCCACTACCGCCACTTGAGTCAAGAAGAAAGATTCTCCTGAAATTGCTTCTAGCTGTTCTAAAATCTCGCCTAGTTTTTCTGGAGGTTGACCAGTAGAAATTGCTCCCAAACTGCGGATTGCTGCCAGTCTCAAGGCTTGGGGAATACCTGGTTTAGTATATTCGAGAATCAGATCCGCAGCCTCAGTAGAAGTTTTCATTTTACTCAATCCTGCGATCGCACCACCGCGCACTACTTCATTCCAACCTTGTTTGGTTTCTAGGGTAGTTTTTAGTAAAGAGATAGCGACTGCTTGTTTATTTTTTAAGTTACCCGATACCATTCCGCCAATACTTCGTGCAGCAGCGGCTTCAGTATAGTAACTAGGGTCTCCTTGTTGCAGACAATTAGCAATGCGATCGTAAGTAACTGGGTGTTTGAAGTTACTCAAAGCTTCGATCGCAGCCCGACGCACTCTGGCATCTTTATCTTGTAATCCAACTTCTAAAGCTTTAGCAGCTTGGTTGAGTTTAATTTTGCCGAGTTTTTTCGCTACTTCTACTCTGACTCCCCAGAAAGGATCGTCAGTAAGAGATTTAGCTAATGCCTTGACTACTTCCAATCCACCTTTTTTACTCAAAGCAGCAGCAGCATAAATACGAGAAGTGGAGTCTGGATCGTGTTTCAATTGATTTTTTAATTCGTTTACAGGGTATTGTAAGTTGACTGTCTTGAGGAAATTATTATTTAGATCGAAGCTGACAAAGCTAGGTTTCTTCTCTAAGGGGAAATAAAAACTTTGTTCTGCTTGATGGATGCGGAGGGTAAAGGTTTTGTATTCGGGTAGATTAGATTTTTTATTAATATAACCAAAGCCAACGGGAATCTTCAGATCGAATAACTCTTTGCTATCGCTATCTTTAGCTTGCTTTTGGGTTACGGTTAACTTAGCTAGCTTACTATCTCCATCCCAAGAATAGGCTACTTTATAATCGGGATGTCCGCCACGAAAGACATATTGATCGAAAAGGAAGCCTAAATTAAAACCAGTAGCTTTATCAATTGCCCGTAATAAATCTACTGTTTCTACTGTCTTGTGGGCATTGTCGTTAACAAAAGTCTGAATTGCTTTATCAAATAACTCGTCTCCCAAGATGGCACGAATCATGTGATAGACACAAGCACCTTTTTCATAGAGATGTCGGTCATAGAGTTCGATCGCTTCACGGTAGACATTAGTTACTATTGGACGACGGTAACGAGTACTATCTTCTGTTAAATAACTCCGTGCCTCATTTAATAAATAATAATCCGCATCATCCTTACCATATTCCTCTTCAGTCCAAAATACCTCTGCATACGAAGCCATCCCCTCTTTGATCCAAGCGTGCGACCAATGTTTGATTACCACCAAATCCCCAAACCATTGGTGCGCCAACTCATGCAGCACTAAACTTTCAGTCCGCATATTATCAATCGCTGCCCTCTCATCCAACAAACAGCGATCTGTTAATAGGGTAGTAGAAGTATTTTCCATTCCCCCAAAAATAAAGTCGTCAACGCAGACTTGGGCATATTTAGGATAGGGATATTTATAGCCATATTTCTGGGACAAAAACTCTACCATACGGGGGGTTTTCTCCATGCTGCGCTTCCCGTCTGCTTCTCTTCCCTTCTCCACATAGTAATTAACGGGGATACCTTGCCACTCGTCCTGAATTTCCGCAAAATCTCCCACTGCTAAAGTCATCAAGTAAGTAGGATGTACTTGCTTCTGATGCCAATGATAAACAACATTCCCATCCTTCTCGGTTTTACTAACCAACTCCCCATTAGAAATCGCCATCATATTAGCAGGCACTTGTACCTTGATTTCCGATGTGGCTAATTGCCCAGGATAGTCGAAACAGGGAAACCAAAAACGAGAATCTTCATCTTCTCCCTGAGTCCATACTTGCGTTGGCTTGTTGGGATAATGTTCGTCTGGGGCAATGAAATACAAACCCCGTTGGGGATTATCTACAGAATAAGCAATTTCTACTTTAACTGCTGCTTCACTTGTAGCCTGTTGCAAATGTATCTGGATTTGTTCCCCATCATAATCAAACTCCTGAGATATCTCATCCACCAATACCGACTCAATTTCTAAATCTACTGCATCCATCGTTAGCTGCTTAATTCCAGCCCTCACGGGAGTAATAGTAGTAGTGCAAGTCCCCTTGAAACTTTGGTTGGGAATATCCAATACTAAATCTAATAATATATG
>NZ_JBZNBU010000036.1:0-9986 GCF_058530065.1 Waterburya sp.
CAAGCGGGACAAGGGGTAGTAGTCTCTAATTATGGTGCGTTGATGGAACGAATTATTATCAACCATAGCGATCCTAATACAGTTGCCCCTTCAGGAGAGCGATCGAGTAAAGATATTCCCCATCCCTGGTTGAGCGATCGCAACGTACGTCAGGCTTTAGCTTTGGCTGTAGATCGAGATACCATAGCAGAACAATTGTATGGAGTGACGGGAAAAGCTACCGCTAATTTTTTAGTCGCGCCACCTGAATATGCGTCTGGCAATACTAGTTATGAATACAATCTGGAAAAAGCCCAAGAGTTACTAGAACGAGCGGGATGGAAAGATAGTAATGGTAATGGGATTCGGGATAAAGATGGTAAGGAAATGCAAATGCTATTTCAAACTTCTGTTAATCCCCTGCGTCAAAAAACTCAAGCAGTAGTCAAACAAGGATTGCAATCGATTGGTATGGGAGTAGAGTTAAAAAGCATTGACCCTAGCGTCTATTTTTCCAGCGATTCGAGCAATAACGATACGGTAGAACATTTTTATGCCGACTTGCAGATGTTTACCACTGGCAATACTAGCCCCGATCCTGCTGCCTACATGAATTTTATGACTTGCGACCAAATTCCTCAAAAGGCGAATAATTGGTCTGGGGATAATAATTCTCGCTACTGCAATTCAGAATACGATCGCCTGTGGCAATTGGCTACCAAGGAATTAGATCCCCAAAAACGCCAAGAATTGTTTATCCAGATGAACGATATCTTAATTACAGACACGGTAGTAATTCCTTTAGTGCATCGTGCCGATGTGATGGCTTTTGGTAATAGTTTGACTGGCTATCAGCCTACAGCTTGGGATATGCGGACTTGGGATATTATGAATTGGAAGCGAAAGTAAGTACTCGTGCAAAATTAATTTGGTGATTAAGCCTTCTAAATGGCAAATAGCAGTAGTTTTAATGGTCGGCATTATTGGGGTATCTCTAGCTGCGATTTGGATTCGTTTGGCAATTGATACGGTTAACCCAAGTAACAAAGTTGGCTTTAGCTTGTTTTTGGCAGCTTCTCGGTTAATTGTAGCGGCTGCAATCTTATTACCCAGTTGGAAAAACTTCGATCGCTCTAAAATTGGTTTGGTTAGTTTGGTTTATGCCATCCTGGCAGGAATCTGTTTGGCAGCCCATTTTGCTACTTGGATCGCTTCTTTGGCTTATACTTCCATTGCTGCATCGACGGTGCTAGTTACCACCAATCCGATTTGGGTAGGGTTAATTAATTGCTGGTGGTATGGAGAAAAACTCAACCGCAAACATATTTTCGGTATTGCTGTAGCTTTAGGTGGCGGAGTGATTATTGCTGTGGGCGATGGCAATTTGGGTGGTAGTTATAGCAATCTTCTATTAGGAAATATTTTGGCTTTAATTGGGGCTGTGATGGCTAGCTTTTATATTGTGTTTGGTTCTCAAGCTCAACGTCAAGGCTTGAATATTGGTAACTATATTGCAGTGGCTTATTCCACCGCAGCTATATGTTTGTTTCCTCTACCCTTACTCTATGCAACCAGCTACGCTAACTATCCTGCTGTTGTATATTTATATATTCTACTAATGGCAATTATGTCTCAAGCGATCGGTCATACTAGTTTAAACTGGTCGATGCGCTGGATTTCTCCGACTTTAGTGAGTTTGGCTCTTTTATTTGAACCAATCGTGGCTAGTTTGGTTGGCGCGATGGTTTTCCAAGAAATACCGACTTTAAATTTATTCATTGGTGGCATTGCAATTATTATGGGCGTAATCATTTACCTTATCGGCAGTTTGAGTAATTAATAATTAACAACCGTACGTGCGGTTCGCGAACCGCCCCCTACCAACTAATGACTAATCAAGGATTATTTATCGGTCTGACTACTTTAGATTTTATTTATTCCAGCCAGACTTATCCCCAAGCCAATCAAAAAGTAGTAGCTCAAGAGTATTTAACCGCAGCAGGAGGTCCTGCTACCAATGCTGCCATAACCTTTAGTTCCTTCAATAATCGGGCAAAATTATTAACTGTTTTAGGACAACATCCTTTAACTAAATTAATTCAAACAGATTTAGCAGATTACTCTTTAGAATTAACCGATTTGATACCAGAAAAAAAAGATAGTCCTCCTGTATCTTCTATTATCGTTACTTCAACTACAGGAGAAAGATCGGTTATTTCGATTAATGCTAAAAAATCTCAAGCTAGTAAAGAAAAAATACCTCAAGATATTTTAACTGGAATAGATATTGTTTTAATTGACGGACATCAAATAGAAGTTAGTTCTATTATTGCTAAGTTAGCTAAACAAAAGCAAATTCCAATAGTAATTGATGGTGGCAGTTGGAAAGCAGGATTTGAAACAGTACTTCCCTATGTCGATTATGCTATTTGTTCGGCTAATTTTCTTCCTCCTCAATGTGGCGATACTCAAGATGTATTTAAGTTTCTAGAACAAATGAAGATTAAAAATATTGCCATTACCCAAGGAGAAAAACCAATTTTATGTTGCGATCGCGGTAAATTTTCTACTATACCCATACCTGCAATTGAAGCAGTAGATACTTTAGGTGCGGGGGATATTTTTCATGGGGCTTTTTGTAATTTTATTTTAACCGAAAATTTTTCAACAGCTTTATTTTTAGCTGCCAAAACTGCTAGTAAGTCTTGTCAATTTTTTGGCACTAGAAAATGGATATCTAATTAAACTGAGTTCGGTATAAAATAGATTTTGACTAATAACTAATAACTAATAACTAATAACTAATAACCAATAAACTAGGGGAGAGATCGCGATCGCTGGTAAAAAAGAGCCAACCCGAATTTTCACTAATTCTAACAGATTGCAACCAATTGCCATAATAATCAAGCCTCCAACCCCAGTAATCAGCAGTAAATAGGGGCTATTTTCGACATCTGGGACAGAATTAGCCAATAAACCCACTAAAAGTGATAAACCACCCTGATATAAGAGAATCACTAAAGTTGAAAAACCCACTCCTACCCCATAAATATTAGCCAGAGCGATCGAAATAACTCCGTCCATAGTTGCCTTAATAGTTAACAACGTATCGTCTCCAGTCAAGCCATTATTAAAACTGCCAATTAGAGTCATAGGTCCTACGCAAAACAGCAAGCTACTGGCGACAAATCCTTCGGTAAATCTGCCTTTGCCTTTAAATTTTTGTTTTAACCAATCTCCCACAACTTTCAGTCTTTCTTCAATCTGCAACCATTCTCCGACAACTCCTCCTATTACTATTGCCAAAAGACCCAATACCGCCCCATCAATATTTCCTGCTTTTACTTTACCCATACTATTTGCCATGCTCAAACCAATCCAGATGGTTAGTAAACCAACTCCCTGAGTAATAATAGTTTGTATTTTTGCAGATAGGCGGTTTTGAAATAACAAACCCAAACTCGTCCCCAAGAAGACAGTAAAAATATTAATCCAAGTACCGCTTGTTTTCGTCCAAAAGTCTAAATTCAAAATAATTTTAGTTAGAGATTAAATAAGATTGACAATAAAAATGTAGAGACTTTAAAACAAAAATCTCTACATCTAAATAATTAAAAATTCTGATTCAAAAGACGATCGCTTATCAATTAATAAGCATCTTGTAATTCATAAAATTCGGGGGATATATAATCCTTTCTTAAAGGCCAACCAATCCAGTCTTCATTCATCAGAATGCGTTTTAGGTTGGGGTGTCCTTCATAAACAATTCCGTACATATCATAGCTTTCTCGCTCTTGCCAATCCGCTGCTTTCCAAATCCAATATACCGAAGGTACTTTCGGATTATCTCTGGGAAGGAATACTTTTAGGCGGACTTCCTCTGCTTCTTCCACATCATCACCTACTTTAATTAGATGATAAAAACTCACTAGTTCTTTCCCAGCACCCAAATCATAAGCACCCTGACATTGCAGGTAGTTATAACCGTAAGCATATAAAGCTGTAGCAATGGGTAAAAGCAATTCTGCATCTACCTTAATCATTTCTACATTAGAAGTATCGGGGGCAAGAGCTTCATTGTCAAAACCATTTTCGGTCAACCATGTAGAAGTTTGACCCGCAACAACTAAATCAGATCCTGCTTCTTCAGGGTTTTGGTTTTCTGTTTTATCGACTGCCATCTTCTACCTCCTCTGCTGCTGATTTGATCGCGGGTAAAGGCATTCCCATTGCCTCTGCCAATTCTCTTGGAGGTGCTTGACGGGCTTCTGATTGGATATATTTACCAGTCAAGATAGGTTCTACCGCTTTCATATTGTGGGTAGTGCTGTAATAGCGATGAGTTTGTTCTAATACTGTTGCTCTTTCTTGCAAAGATTCATTGGAAACTTTTTTGCGTAGCTTAATGATGGCATCAAAAATAGCTTCGGGACGAGGAGGACAACCAGGAATATAAACATCTACTGGAATTAACTTATCTACTCCTCTAACTGCGGTAGTAGAGTCAGCACTAAACATCCCTCCAGTAATCGTACAAGCGCCCATCGCAATTACATATTTGGGTTCGGGCATCTCTTCATAAAGACGAACCAAAGCAGGAGCCATTTTCATGGTAATCGTCCCTGCGGTAATAATTAGGTCTGCCTGACGAGGACTAGAACGAGGTACTAAGCCATAACGGTCAAAATCGAATCTAGAACCAATTAAGGCAGCAAATTCAATAAAACAACAAGCCGTACCATACAACATAGGCCACAAACTAGAAAGCTTCGCCCAGTTGTAAAGATCGTCTACCGTAGTTAAAATGACATTCTCTGATAAATCTTGAGTTACCGATGTGGGATTAATCGGATTGAGAATTTTTTCTGGAGTATTTTTTTCAAATATTGGGGAATTCATGACCATTCTAAAGCTCCTTTCCTCCACGCATAGACTAAAGCAATTACCAAAATGGCAATAAAAATAAGGGCTTCCACAAATGCTAGCAATCCCAAACGATTGAAAGCTACTGCCCAAGGATATAAAAATACAGTTTCTACATCAAAGACGACGAAAACCAAAGCGAACATATAATAGCGGATATTAAATTGAATCCAAGCACCACCAATAGGTTCCATCCCAGATTCATAGGTTGTTTGGCGTTCTGGCCCGCCGTTACCAGGTCTTAGCAATTTAGAGGCAGTTAAAGCCAGTGCTGGCACTGCACTACAAATGAGTAAGAAGCCTAGAAAATATTCATAACCGTTGAGAACAAACAATTTTTATTTCTCACTCCCTATGTGGATTGTGTACGTCGTTACTATACTTATTAACTTTTACTAATTGTAATGGAATCCACCCATTTTATCTTGAAAGTCATGCTAGAGCGATCGCTCTAAACTGTTATCTAGGTCGTCCGATAATAGTCTCTAGTCATAAAACAGTCTTCAGTCATAGCTTGTTGAACTAATTTTCTGAGGATAAAATTGAAGCGTATTCGATCGATATTTGGCGTTGCTAAATTTTATTTAAGCGGTAATACATAATTCTTCCTCTAATAATTAAAGCGATCGCTAGCCATATATGTTAGTAATCTAACCTTTGAGTTTTAAGGAAGCGATATCTTTATTTTCTAAGTTTTAATTTTATGGAGTCTAGGGTCAAAAACTATGCAAATTCTTAACAATAAACAAGTGAATTATTGCAATCTTGCCAGACAAAAGTTAGACAAACAAGAATATCTACCAGGAATGTCGTTTCAAAACAAACTTTATATTAAAGAAAAGTTTTTTTCACTAGATGATAAATCCAAAGCAGTTGAATATTGCAAACAAAAATTTCTCGACTATAAGGGGGAAAAATCTTATGTCTTAGTAGAAGATAGTGTTGGCTTGTTAGTTTGGGTTGAAGAAAAAACTGCAAAAATTGTTGGCGAAACAGATCCCTTAGATTTTATCAAAGAAATTGATTTAGAAGATTTAGTTGCTCAAATGCGTAGTGTAGGAGGAATTAAGATCAAAGATCGTCAACATCATTTTAGAACTTATAAGCAATGTATAGTTGGTAGTGAAGTTTGTGAATATTTGATTAATAATTTAGAACTTTCGGTAGAACAAGCGATCGGATTAGGACAAAGATTAATTGATGAAAAATGGATTCATCATGTTGTGGATCGACATCAATTTAAAAACGAGCCTTTATTTTACCGTTTTTATTGGGATGAAAATTAGAGAGGGGATATACTTGTCAGGATAGTTTTTTGACAATCTACAAATAATCTTTCAAGGCTAAATTGTGGAAATGATTTAAGCTATCCTTCTATTCTCCAATTCCCCAATTCCCCTAAAAATCATCTTCTAATTAATTTTATCCACCTACTTAGTTAATGATGTTACGCAGTAAGATGAAAAATCAGATGTTTCAATCTCTATCTAGAAATGGAACGATAAAACCTTTAACCTTTCTCAGTCTCAACAAATAAATAAGTGCGTAACATCAGCATCTAAAGAACTAAGATTTATAATGTCACAAGGAAACAAACTGACCTCTGACCCCTCACCCCTGACCCCTAACCCCGTCTGGGCAGACTAATTTGTTTCTTAGGAGTTAGTTATTTTGCTGGCTGTTGGGTTTTGGCTTCAATTTCTTCTAAAGTTTTCAGTAGGATTCGTTTTGCTTCCAACTGCCAACCCCATTTTTGAATATTAAAAGCGATCGGAATAGCAATAGCAGGGGCGAGAAAATCTATTGGTTGCTGTAAAGAAATGCCAAAAAGTAATCCCAATCCTCCAATTCCCCAAAAAGGCAAAGCTACATTTTGCCGTTGTTCGGCAACTAATTTACCAAAGAAATTTTGAGGCATTTGTTCGAGCAATGCGTTTTTAACTTCTTTTTGCTCTGCTGGAGTTACGGAAATACCAATTTTGCGTCGCAATCTTTCTATCTTACGAGCATCAGTACTATACTGGGTTAGCTCGTCTTCAGCCATGAGAATTAATCGTTCTAGTTGAGACATTATACTTGTTTTGATAAAAAAATATTGAATTTAGCTGTATCGTTATTAAGACTATCATTAATCAAAGATTTTGTTACTAAAAACCAGAGTAAAAATGTAACTATAATTATTGTTTTTTAGACGTTAAAGATTAAAAATAAAATGTATCTTTTAAAGATGGATAAATGAATCAATATAATCTTTCTTTGGGTCGATATTATGGGGCATTTTTGGCTTGGGCAATAATGTTAACGGAAGTTGCGCTCGCTATTCCTCCAGAAAATCCTTTAATTTTAGATCGCCAAGATCCCCTAATTCCCCAAGGATACGGCAAAAGAGAACTGAGTTCTTTTGAAAAATTTCGGATCGAACGAGAAATATCCCGCTTAGAAGCAATGGCTGAGTCGGAATACGCTCGCGGGAATCTAGATCTAGCTATGGAATTGTGGTATCGCCAACTAAGATTGACTGGCGCGATCGATCCTCAAGCTGAAATTGTCAGTCTGGGAAAAATTGGTGCGCTCGCTTGGCAAGAAAATCGCAGTCAAGATGTGAGAAATATTGCCAATCGTTTGATTGCTATTCAATCGACAATAATTGCCTCTGAAGGTTTGAATCCCAAACTAGGAAAAGATTTAGCAGTTGCTTACCAGAAAGTAAGATATTTGGATCGGGCTATAGATGTTTATCAATCGATTTTAGCCGAGGAAAACCAAGGACTAAGTCCTTTGGCAGAAGCAGAAATTGTTAATAGATTGGGAAAGCTATATTTAGCTATCTTTGATTATCAAAATGCTGCTAAGATTTACCAGCAAAAACTCCAAAAAAATCCTCAAGCAAAAGATCGAGAATTTCAACTTCAAAGATTAATTAAAATTTACGAGAGAGGAGGAGCAAAAAATAAAGCGATCGCTACTAGGAAGCTTTTAATTAAACAATATCAGCAAGCAGAAAAACAACAGCCAATACTAGCTTTGAAAATGGCAAATGCTAGGGATTTAGAAAGCTTGGAAAAATCAGATTTAGCGATCGCCACCTATCAAGAAGTATTGGAAGTAGCATCTACATTGCAACAATTAGCTTTAGCAGGAGAAGCTCTAAATAAAATCGGACATTTATATCAACAACAACAAGAATTTGAAAAAGCGATCAAGATATATCAACAACTACTCGTCGTCCGACAACAAGCCGATAATTACTATGATGCGATCGATACTTACGATATTTTAGGCAAAATCTATCTCCAATTAGAGCGACCTCAACAAGCTAAAAAGTTCTGGGAATTAGGTTTAGAACGAGCTAAGACTCTCAATTACAAAGTTAAATATTTTCAACAACAACTTCTTTTATTAAAAAAATAATGACTATATAGTTGCCCATCAATTTTTGAGACTTGTCGAACTTGTGTGTTGTAAGATGTGAATTAGGTTTTTTATAGTGCGATCGCGCAATTTTAATTCATCAAGCACAATATTTGCTTTTATTTTTAAAATATGACTAATAGTAAAATGGACACTAAAGCGTTTAAACGTTCTTTGCAACAGTCAGATAACTACCACCGTCGTAGTTTGGGACACGCTGAAGAAGTAGCAGGAACTATGAATAGCGAGTATCAAAGCGACTTGATCCAAGCTATTCGCGATCGCAACTATCGCTATGTCAACGGAGATGTAACTATCGTTTTAGCAGAATCCTTTGGCTTTTGTTGGGGAGTTGAAAGGGCTGTAGCAATGGCTTACGAAGCTAGAGAACATTTTCCCACAGAAAAAATTTGGATCACTAATGAAATTATTCACAACCCTTCAGTAAACCAGCGTTTGCGCGAAATGAATGTTGGTTTTATTGAAGTTATTAATGGAGAAAAAGATTTTAGCGTGGTCAATTCGGGAGATGTGGTGATTTTACCCGCTTTCGGTGCTAGCGTCCAAGAAATGCAATTACTCAACGATAAAGGCTGCAAAATTGTGGATACTACCTGTCCTTGGGTATCTAAGGTGTGGAATTCCGTAGAAAAACATAAAAAACGCGACTATACTTCCATTATTCATGGTAAATATGCTCACGAAGAAACTGTAGCTACTAGTTCTTTTGCTGATCGCTATTTAGTAGTGTTGAATTTAGAACAGGCTAAATATGTAACTAACTACATCCTGAATGGAGGCGATCGAGAGGAGTTTTTAGAGAAGTTTAAAAATGCCTATTCCGCAGGCTTCGATCCCGATACCGATCTCGAAAAAGTGGGGATTGCCAATCAAACCACCATGCTAAAAAGCGAAACCGAACAAATTGGCAAACTGTTGGAACAAACTATGTTAAAAAAATATGGTCCGACAGAATTAAACGAACATTTCATGAGTTTTAACACTATTTGCGATGCAACTCAAGAAAGACAAGATGCCATGTTTGATTTGGTTAAAGAAGACTTATCTTTAGCAATTGTGATTGGTGGCTTTAACTCTTCCAATACCACTCATCTACAAGAAATTGCCTTGGACTACAATATTACCTCCTATCATATCGATAGTGTAGAGAGAATTATAGATCGCGATCGCCTAGAACACAAACCTCTAAAACAAGATATTGCGATCGCTCGTAATTGGCTGCCCGAAGGCAAAATTACTGTAGGTATAACTTCTGGAGCTTCCACTCCCGACAAAGTAGTAGCAGATATCATTGAAAAAATCTTTGAGTTAAAAGCAATGGCAATGGTTTAATTTAAAGTAGAAAAGTTTAGTAGGGTGGGCGACTGAAGGAAGTACTTTAGTGCAATGCCCACACTACGGCATATCTGTCACTATTTGCCCAACCAACGTCAGGTTAATCAACTTTTATCAGAGAAGACGATTTCTTTAACTGCGAAATATTCTGATTACCAGTACAAAACATCACGGTTTTAATTTCTGCAATTAATAATTCGCAAGCCTCGTCTAATGCTGTTTCTGAGTCTGATGCAGCTTTTAAAAAAGGAAAAGCCAAACCCGCTAAATCTGCCCCTAAAGCGATCGCTTTTGCTGCTTCCAAACCATTTCGCAAA
>NZ_JBZNBU010000037.1:0-15705 GCF_058530065.1 Waterburya sp.
CCTTTCTTTGCAGCAATGGGTCAAAATATTACTCTCTGCGGAGATGTGGGTAGCGGACAGGGAGTGAATATGTGCAATCAAATTCTCTGTTCCCTTTATATGGTGGGACTATGCGAGGCAATACAGCTAGCCAAACACCAAGGCATCGATCCTAACCTGATTGTAGAAGTTTGCGGTACGGGTGCAGCAGGTTCTTGGGCATTGTCTAACTTGGGCAAGAAAATAATCGATCGCGATTACGATCCTGGTTTTGCCATCAAGCATATTGTCAAAGATTTACGTCTAGTCCAAGCCATCAATCAAAGTTCGGAACAAAATCTCCCTGGTACAGAATTAGCTGATCGCCTTTTCAAAACAGTACGAGCAATGGATGGGGGAGAAGGGAAGGAACAGGGAACTCAAGCCATGATTAGAGCGTATCTTGAGGAGTAATAAGTAGGGGCTGTTCGCGAACAGCCCCTATAAAAGTAATAACTAATAACTAAGTACTAACCACCTATGAATCAAATTACTAACGAACAACATAAAGCTAAAATGCAACGGCGCAAAGAAGTTCAAGCAGAACGTCTAGCGAGTAAAAGTGCCGATAAAGGTTTAATTATTGTCAATACAGGCAATGGTAAGGGAAAAACTACTGCTGCCTTGGGTATGGTCTTGCGCTCCCTCGGTCACGGCTATAAAGTGGCGATCGTGCAGTTTATTAAGGGAGCTTGGGAACCTGCAGAGAAAGCTGTTTTGGAACAATGGTCGGAACAGCTAAAATTTCACGCCATGGGCGAAGGTTTTACTTGGGACACCCAAGATAGAGAAAGAGACATTGCCAAAGCCGAAGCTGCTTGGGAACGAGCTTTAGAATATATTCTCAATCCCGAATATAGACTGGTACTGTTAGATGAAGTTAATATCGCCTTAAAATTGGGCTATTTAGATGTCAATAAGATAGTTGAAGGTCTACAACAAAAACCCGCAGACTCCCATGTAATTTTGACGGGAAGAGGCGCGCCAGAAGCATTAATCGCCGCTGCCGATCTGGTAACAGAAATGTCATTAGTTAAACATCCTTTCCGCGAACAAGGAATTAAAGCTCAACCAGGAATTGAATATTAAATATTGTTCGTTATAGTTACAAAGATATCTTCCATAATTCCTACTCAATGACTGGTAAAACTATCAACAGAAAGATCCAAATCTGGCTAGAGCGAGTATTGTCTGCATTTCTTTTAATGGGACAGGTTGTAGTTCGTATCTTGCAGGGAAAAATAAATCGTCGTAATACCCTCGAACAGATGGCAATAGTAGGTCCTGATTCTTTGGCGATCGCTCTAATTACAGCCATTTTTGTTGGTGCGGTATTTACCATCCAGGTAGCGCGAGAATTTCTCAATTTTGGTGCAGTACAGGCGATCGGCGGAGTATTGGCTTTGGCTTTGAGTCGAGAACTTGCCCCCGTATTAACCGCAGTAGTGATTGCAGCAAGGGTTGGTTCGGCATTTGCAGCCGAAATCGGTACGATGAAAGTCACCGAGCAAATCGACGCACTATATGTCCTTAAAAGCGATCCGATAAATTATTTAGTTATTCCTCGCCTAATTGCTTGTTGTCTGATGTTGCCCATCTTGACTATGATTTCTCTAGTTATGGGAATTATTGGGGGAATTATTGTGGCTGGTATTATTTATAATATTTCCCAAGCTACTTTTATTGAATCGATTCAAACCTTTTTACAAGTTTGGGATTTGGTTAGTGCTGCAATCAAATCTGTCATTTTTGGTGGCATCATTGCCATTATCGGCTGTAGTTGGGGTTTGACTACTACAGGTGGGGCAAAGGGAGTCGGACAATCCACCACAACCGCCGTGGTTTTAGCTCTCATTGCTATTTTTATTTCTAATTTTTTCTTATCTTGGTTGATGTTCCAAGGTTTAGGTCGTCAGTTTCTTAACTAAGCTGCAATTAAAGGTGAGGAAGTCTAAAATTAACAATAGTCTAAATTAACTTAAAATTATAAATCTCAAAATATGAATGATCCACAAACAGATGCCAAAGATCGCAGCTTTGGAGCTTTAATATATTTGTTTCCTTTGATTTACTCTTTACCTTTTGGAATTGCTCTCTTAAGTCAGTTTTCCTGGTTGGAGCAGTTTTTTGCGCCCCTAATCGTTATTTATGGACTAACTAATAGTTTGCCATTTGCCAGTTTGATTATTTTCTTCGGCTTGTGGTTTGCGGTAGTTCGCAATGATAAGGTAAGCTACTTTTTGCGCTTTAACGGTATGCAAGCCATATTAATGAATATCATCCAGATTTTATTTAGTTTGATTATGGGAATTCTCCTTCCTGCATTTGGTTCGGGAAGCTTGCTAGCAGAAACATTGAATAACACTATTTTTATGGGTAGCGTGGTTGCTAGTTTCTATTGTATATTTCGTTCTGTTCGAGGAGAATATCCAGAACTTCCTGCTATATCTGAGGCTGCTTCTTCCCAAATTCGTTAATAATGCTTGTAGAACGGTTAATATTGCATATTAACTTTATCTAAGATAAGGGAATCCGAGATCGTATCTAAATTTACAATAAAGGCATAACAATAGAAGATTAGAGATAGGATCGTGAAAAACTTAAATGTAAATGACGAACTATATTGGACTCCCCAAGCCCAAGCCAAATTAAAAATGATTCCTTTTTTCGCTCGCCCCCAAGCCCGACAAAGGATAGAAGCTTTAGCACGAGCCTCCGAAATTGAAGAAATCACTGCCGAATTAGTATTGCAGGCAAGAGCGGAATTCGGTCAGTAGTTAAAATGCGATTGTATCTTTTCTAGAAACAGACACGGAAAATAAGTAGTAGATAGGGTGGCAATGCACTAGAGAGCTAACCCGCCACCCACCATACATTTGTATCTAGCTAGTTGTGGCTTCTTCTCTACGTTGTGTTTTCTCGGTAGCATTATCGATACTTAATGCACCAGCACCAGCATAGATAGTCATTAATAAACCACCAATTAGACCGATATTTTTGAGAAAAGAATTCATTTCACCAGGATCGGCAAGGGGATTATGAAATACTAAAGTTGCAGGAATTAAAAATAAAATTAGTAGAACCGAACCAATCTTGACTTTATAACCCAACAGCAAAGAAAGTCCGCCTAGTAATTGAAAAGCGATGGTGAAAATCAATAAAACATTAGCGATAGGTAAGCCTTGATTTGCCATCATTGACGCAGTGCCAGCAAAACCAAAAATCTTACCAATTCCCGAATTAATAAAGATAATGCAAAGACAGATGCGAGCAGCTAAAGGAATGTATTTCATGTTTAATTAAACTCCTATTTACAAGATGTTTTTTGAGATTCTGTATTGTCAACCAGAAGGTTGCTAGTGGTAGATTGAGAGACAACAGGACGAATGTTGCGATCGCCTAAAAAATAATCTCTAATCCAGCTTTTGAAGACTATTAAACGATTTGTTAAACCAGGAAGATAATATAAATGAATGCCTAACCACAATAGCCAAGCCAACCATCCTTTTAAAGGTATCCTGCCAAACAGATAAGCAACTCCTGCATTACGGGCAATTATGGCTGCTGTTCCTTTGTTAAAGTAATTAAAAGGTTTGGGAGGTAATCCTCGCAGTTGTCGTATCAGATTATTTCCTACTGCTGTTCCTTGTTGTAATGCTTCGGGGGCAATTCCTAACAATGGCTTGCCATTTTGTTGGACATATGCGACATCTCCCACGGCATATACTTCAGGATAATCTAATATTTGCAAAGTCGATCGCACGCGGACTCGATCGCGTTTGGCTGTGGCTAATTTATCTGCATCAGTCGGAAGATTAGCTTCTACCCCTGCTGTCCAAATAATCGTTGCGGTTTCAATTACCGTACCGTCTTCTAATTCTACTGCTCCAGGTAAGACGGAACGTACGCGAGTTTGAAAATGAATTTTTACTCCTCGACGGCGCAACTGTTTACCCGTATAGTTTCCTAAATGATTAGGAAAATCAGTCAATAATCTATTTCGAGAATGAATCAGAATTATTTTAACTTCTCGGCGATCGAGTTCGGGATATTGTTCCCTTAAAGCAGCGTGAATTGACTCCTTTAAAGCTCCTGCTAACTCTACTCCTGTCGCCCCACCACCAACTATAGTAAAAGTGAGTAGTTGCCGTCTTTTTTCGTAGTCATTACAATTAACAGCACGTTCTAGATTACTAAAAATGCGATCGCGTAAAACCACTGCATCTTTAAGAGTTCGCAGGGGATAAGTATGTTCGGGTGCCCCCTCGACACCCAGGAATTTAGTTTGACTCCCCGTAGCGATAACTAAATAGTCATATGTGATATCCTCGCGATCGGTTTCAATAACTTTACGAGTGAAATCTATGGCTAAAACTTCTGCTTGCAAAAAACGAGCATTACTACAATTACGGAGATATTTTTTAATCGGATAGGCTACAGTTTCTGGAGCAATGAAACCAGTAGCAACTTGATAAAGTAAAGGTACAAAAGTATGATACTTATTACGGTCTATTAATAAAATATCTGCCTCAATTTTTGCCAAGTTTTGTACTGCCCTTAGTCCTGCGAAACCAGCTCCAATGATAATTATTTTAGGTTTATGGTATGACATGATTTATTAGCATTTTTTGATTGAAAATTTTTATTTTATTGATTTATATTTTAATATTTCGATTGTAAAGTCGTTCTGAATATAGATTTTTTTTAAAAGCATATAAAATATTTTATACTTAATTATTCGATAAATTTGTTTTTTTCAATACGTTTTTTTTGCCATACAATTACTTGTTTTTTGAAACCAACACGGTAAACATAAGTAGGTAGGTGTAATTAAATATAAAATGTTTGGGTTGGGTAAGCGGTGTCCCCATTCGGGGATAAACGACCGCTTTTGAGAAAACCTCAAAGGACGCAAGCGCACTAAGACAGGGTAAAGGATAAAGGAAATTATTCATCGTCGCTTTTTAAACTATGAAATTTACATCTTATAAATTATTAGGCTCACCTACTTAATTTATATAAACCGTGCTGATTTTGAGCAAAAAGCTGCTTATATAAATTACGAAAACTAATAACTAAGATGCTCTTGGAGCAGATTTAAAACCTTTGCCATGAGTACCATCGCAAAAAGGTTGATTTGCCGACTGTCCGCAACGACAGAGAGCCGTGGTATTTCCAGTTGTAGAAAATGTCTTTCCTTCAGCATCTAAAACTTCTATATTTCCCTTAACTAAAAAAGGTCCATTATCAGTAGTTGTAATCTGAACATCAGCCATAGTATTCTCCTCTCAAAAAGTAAAAAAGCCACTTGTTTGGTATTAATAAATAATGCTCAAAACAAGTTATTAATTATTGTAAATAATTGAGTATTTGGTGTAAAGTAGTAATCAAAATATTAGTTACTTACTTTTAAGTAACCATTGAATAAAATGAGGTTTTAATATCTAATGTCTTTACCTCAACGTTCTTCTCGTTGTGCTTTTGAATCATTGCTTACTCTTTTAAGTGGAACTTGGACACTGCAAATACTTTGGGTATTGCGTAACTCCTCTCCGATTCGTTTCGGCGAACTCAAACGAAAAATTTCTGGAATATCAGCCAAAGTTCTCACAGATCGATTACGGATGTTAGAGGAAGCAGAACTAGTAGATAGAGAATACAAACCAACTATTCCTCCTCAAGTAAGTTATCGACTCACTACAAGAGCAATGGAATTAAATGAAATTTTCGATCGCCTAGAAATAGTCGCTCAAAAATGGTATTCCGAGGAAGATATAAAAGTAATATCTGAATAATTTTTATTTTCTTACAATTTATTTACTTTAATTAATTTTTCTTATATCTAGCAGATAAATATGACACTAAGATGACGGATCGGAAAACTGAGGGTGAGCTTAGTTAATCAGAATATTATTTTTCATAAATGCAATGGCACTGATCGGGTGAGCGAAATTTACCGTGGCAAAAATTAATTTTCGTGTTGTTGAAGTAACAAGTAAAAAGTAACGAGTAACGACAATGGACGCTGCTACTCGTTACTCGTTACTCATAACTTAAAGCGTCGAACTCCCACACCTTACTCATTACTTAAAGCGTCGAACTCCCACACCTTTTTTCGTTCACCCGCACTGATCCCAAATTTTGTTTCCGTAGAAAACTTGACGGTTAAGAAAATTAAAAATGATAGTACAGTAGCTGAAGAAACGTCAGCAGGGTCGCACCGCTCATCTAATTTTGTAAGGCTATATAAGTATTTTTGCGGGACATTAAGTAAAGTTTTGATAAAGTTGAAAAACTCAATGATAGTATAAGCGTAATCTCTTACGAGAAAATACTTATACTAATTATTATTTTTGCCAACTAATTTCTCATATGCCCTCTTTTCTATTAGGGAAAATTACTAAAACCTTACCTGCGATCGCACCTTTTATTTGTTTGGTAGGAATTGTCTTTCTACAAAGTCAAGAATACAAAAGTTCGGCTCAAGAGTTGAGTTACGAAAACTATGTCAAGCAAGAGCAACAACAGGCAAGAACTCTAGCATTTCAAAACACAACTCCTTATCTTGATTTTGACAATTTAATCGCCAATTGGTCTTATCTTAATTTTGTTCAGTATTTTGGACATGGAAAAGCCAGGGAAACTATTGGTTATAGGTTAGTGCCAGAGTATTTTAAAACTATAACCAATATCGATCCCCGTTTCATTCAAGCTCATCTCCGACTGTCGATCGCCAATTCGATGTATGCTGGCAATGCAGAAACAACTATTGCTTTGATGGAAGAAGTTTTGACAGCAGTAAATCCAGAATCTGAAGATGCAGCATTACTTTGGACTTCTAAAGGTTTGGATGAATTGTTGTTTTTAGGCAATAAAGAAGCAGCAATTAATTCTTATAAAATGGCTGCCAGATGGTCGAATTTAACTGCAACCGAACGTCCCGACGGCTTGACTATCAAAGATTTAGAAACAGCCTTAGAATCCGTTGATGAAATAGACCTAAAAGAAGCCCAAGTTAGGGCTTGGTCTAGTGTTTTAGTTCATATTAAAGACAACCAAAGAAAACAAGAAATCATTCACAAAATAGATGACTTGCGCTCGGAAATTGCTGCTTTAAAAAAATCAGAACAAATTTAACTCAATTTTTAACTCAATTGCCCTAACTGTCCTTAAGGTGTTTTCCAAATACGTTGGTGATAGTCATCTAATTTGGCATAGGGATCTTCTTGGTGATGGTGATGATGACCATGATGATGGTGGTGGTGACCGTGATTATCTTGTAAGTCTGCTGCTGCTAGGCGAAACTTACACATTTCGCAATTCATCGCCACTTGACCTAATTGCGCCTCGATTTCTCTTGCTCGAATTACATGGAATAGTTGAGAAGCGATGCCCATCTCTGGCAAAGAAACAAAATCTATCTGAGGATGTTGTTCTTGTTGCTGTGCGGTGATGCTATGGATTTTCTCCATTAAAGTACCCGTGAACAAGAAATAGGGTAAGACAATAATCCGCTTGCTACCGTATAAATAAGCCCGACGGAAGCCTTCTTCTAGACGAGGGTGGGTGATGCCAATAAAACAAGTTTCAACGGTTTTATAACCGCTTCCTTCCCATATAATTCGAGCTAGTTTGCAGACATCTCCGTTAGCATCGGGATCGCTCGATCCCCTACCTACAAATAACAATACGGTATCTTCACGAGCAATGCCATGAGGATTATTTTCCGCTCGATCTAATTCTGCCAAGCGATCGCGCCATAGTTCGATTATCTTGGGGGTAATGCCAAAATGACGACCATAATTGAGTTGTAGTTGAGGATAAGGAAGTCGCGATCGATCTAGTTCGTTGGTAACATCAAACTTGTTATGTCTGGCTGCAAACAAAAGAATAGGCAAGGCAGTAATTTCTGTGTAGCCTCGCTCTACACAAGCATCGATGCCCTGTTGAATTGTTGGTTTGGTCAGTTCTAGAAAACAAGGAATTACTGGACGGGAAGTATCTAATTTTTGGTAGGCTTCGACAAAATCGATAAAGGTCTGTCTGCCACGTTCGTTTCTAGTACCGTGTCCGATAGCTAATAACGGTCTGGGATGGGGTAATGATGGCAGGTTGAGATTACTAAAATTGGGTTGAATGGAGTTAGCAATAATCATCTGTACCTCGCAGATTTATTTAAAGAGTTTGCTAGAATCGTCGGCGGGTATTCTGACTTAGAGACTTAAGATCGCTCGTCTCATCACAGCTGCGGGACAGCGTTGGATTTGCACCAATCTTTCCCCTTCGTTTTTAATCGGGATTTCCTCTTAAAACCGACTTAATAATCATAGTTTCGATTGACAAAACTAATTGATAACTTTAATTTAACTTTATTTATCGAGAGACAAAATAATTTACTGCTTTGGTGAGGGCATCATCAATGTTAGATTGGGGCAAACCTAGTTCTTTCACTGCTTTGCTGGCATCGTAAAACATTTTTTGCCGAGACATTCGCACCCCATCTAAAGCAATGGTTGGTTGTTTGCCTAATTTTTCTAGAATATTTTCTTCTAGCCAAGCGACACTATAGGGTATCCAGTAAGGAATAGTAAATTTAGGGGCTGGTAAATCTGTAATTTTGGCTAATTTTTGCAGTAATTGAGCAAAGCTCAGGTTTTGATGCCCTAAAATATAGCGATCGCCTGTTTTTCCTTTTTCTAAGGCTAAAAGGTGTCCCCAAGCCACATCATTAACGTCAATCAGATTTAGACCAGTATCTACATAAAACGGCATTTTTCTTTGCAAAAAACGCACGATAATTTCTCCTGTGGGAGTTGGTTTGAGGTCAAATTCTCCAATAGGAGTACTGGGGTTGACAATGACAATATCTTGTCCTGCGGATATTGCTTTGATTGCTTCTCGTTCGGCATAGTATTTTGATTTTTTATAGTCTCCGATTAGTTTTTCTACGGGACTTTGATAGGTTTCATTGGCGGGCAACCCATCGGTTCTAACCCCAATAGCTGCCACAGAACTCGTATAAACAGTGCGTTCGATTCCCCCTTGACGAGCAGCATTTAAAATATTTTTTGTACCCAATACATTATTACGATAGAGGGCTTCTTGGTCTTGTTTCCATAAGGAATATTGGGCTGCCACATGAAACAATACCTGACAACCTTGCATCTGCTTCGCTATGTCTTGTTGGTTTAAATCTCCTCGAACAATTTCTAAATCTAAAGATTTTAGATTAGTCAGATTACTATGATTTCGGACTAAAGCCCTGACTTGAAAATTTTGTTGCAATAATAATCTAATTAAGTTTGCCCCGACAAAACCCGTTCCACCAGTAACAAAAGCTCGCATTATTTAAAAAATAAAACTTTATATCTAATACCTAAATCACCCATCCAAATCCCCTTCCATAACTGTAGAAAGGGCTTTAGCCGTATTTTCCTTAAATTCCTTAACGTTAACTCGCTCTAAAAAGGCGATCGCCACCAACATTCCCAAAGCCTGTATCAGGAAGACTAAACCATAGGACATCAAGGGAGTAGCAAAGATACTTTTGCCCAAATCTAAAATTGCGCCTCCTACGAAAGTAGCCAATCCTCTAGACATAGCCTGTGCCAAACCCCACGCGCCGATAAATGTCCCTGCGGTTTCGGCTGCGGTTAAATCTAACATCAGACTAATACCGCCAACGGTAGCGATTCCTGCTGCAATGCCAAAGAAAACCATTGCCGATTGAAGCATTTTAGGTTGTTGGGTAAAACCAGCCAAGATAATTAGACCAAAACACAGTGCCACTGCAATACAACCGATTTTGGTAGTTTGTTTCTTACCCAAAGCAGGAATGATTTTAAATCCCGTTACTGCATAACCGAATAGAATGCCCATGCCCCAAAAAGAGTTCAGTTTGGTAGTTTCCCCGATACTCATACCAAATACTTCGCCCCCATAGGGTTCGAGTACTGCTTCCTGCATGAATAAGCCAATAGTCAGGATGGAAAGAAAGGTAAAAAAGATTCCTGTCTGACGACTGGTGGTTAATACTGCGATCGCTTGTTTCATCGTGATACCGTCTTCGCGATTGCTAGCAGTATTTTTGTTATTGAAACTAGAATATTTGTTTTCTACTCCTACAGTAGCTAGAAATGCCAAACCAAAAACTAAGAAGGGAACGATCGCGAATACGTAATTAATTGGAGGCTGCAATACTTCTAAGGGAATATTACCCGCACTCACTCCTTCAGATTCTATCTGTTTAAAGACAATACTTCCTGTAATCCCGCCAATTACGATACCTACCATTAACATCGACCAAACGATCGCAATTAACTTGGAACGCCGATCTTCATCAGTAATATCTACTAGCAAAGCTGTGAAGGGAGTCGAACTACTACTTACTGCCAAACCATAAATAGCCATAACTAAAGCTAAGATTGCACTCCAGCCAATAGTTTGACTATTCCAAATCCATCCTTCATTATTTCTGACAACCTCTCCCAGTTGCCACATAACTTGTACGGCTAAATATACTGCCAAACCAAAAATTGCCGTACCCAATAAAACATAATTGGTGCGGTGTTTGCCTAGTAGTGGCTTTTTATCGGATAATTGTCCAAACCAAACTCTTGCGGGAGAGACAAACAAGGAAGTAGCTAATATTCCTCCCGTAATAGTCGCAGGAATTCCTAGTTCGCTAATCATCACACGATTTAAGACAGCCAGGGTTAAAACTGCCATCAATCCCAGTCCCATGTTAAATAGACCCAAACGACAGATGGTTAATATTCCTATATGAGGTTTGGGGCGATCGAGATTAGCTTGGGGAATATCTTCAATAGTCATTTTGATTGTAAATTTAATTTAATTTATAAATTTTTCAATAGAAATATAATTCTACTGGTTATTCTAAAATTAATTCTTATTTTAGTTTGGTTGGGTAAGAAGACGCGATCGCTATAATACTAGCCAAGTGGAATCTTGAGACTTCTTGGGTGAGGTCAGGGTAAATGGTGAGGAGAATAAACAAAAATATTATCAACAAAATACTTTTGCCAGAAGTTCTTTGAACTCGAACATTTTAACTTTGATTAAGATAAAAATATTATTATTGGGAAAATGCAAAATGAATGATTTTATTCGGATTATTGTTGCTATCTTGCTGCCACCATTAGGGGTATTCCTACAGGTTGGTATTGGTAAAGATTTTTGGATTAATATCTTGCTGACTATATTCGGTTATATTCCTGGATTGGTTCATGCTATCTGGATAATCGCTAAAAAGTAAAAACAGAGTAAGCTCACTCCGCGCTGAAGCGACCAAGCTTTCGCACTTCGCTGTCAGTTGAAAACAAACATTGAATTTATACAAGCGATCGCAATTGACCGTCAATATTCTATTTATTTGCTCGAAAAATCAATGGCGCAGTCCTACAGCAGAAACTATCTATCGCCAAGATCCCAGATTTAACGTACGTTCGGCTGGGATTAATTCGGGTGCGAAAAAAAGAATTAATGAAAAAGCTCTTAGATGGGCTGATTTAATTTTGGTAATGGAAAATAAGCACAAGAAAGCGATCTTGGCTCGATATCGAAATTTGGATTTACCAGATATTTTTGTTTTGGACATACCTGATGATTATCAATATATGTCAGAAGAGTTGATTCTGTTGATTAGGGAAATTACAGAAGGAATTATGAGTAATTGGAATAGCTTTGATTAAAAACAATCAACAATCAGCAATCATCACTTCAGCAGCTTGTAATAAATCCTGCTTAATATCTTGCAAATCCTCTCGATTGTCCAAATAAGTAGTTAAAGCCTCAATCGGATTTAAAGTATTGCCTACTCCCAACTCTGGCAAACGGGGGCGAGCTAATTGGCTGACCAATTCGGGACGAATACTATGGCTGTGGGCTGATTGCAAAGCGCGATCGATCGCCGCCGTATTAATTAAATCCAATTGTTCCGAGCGCAATTTATAAATTAGACGGACAACTTTAGCTTCGATTTCTTGTTTGGCGATCGCTGCGATAACTGCCTCTAAGGGGTCTTCTTCTTGGGATACATCTAATTCTATGGTGAGGAAAGGACGGGCAGGTAAGGGGCAAAATTCCCAGTCAACTTTTCCTGGTTCGACATCTAATAAAATATAGCCCTTATCCTCTTTTTCTTCACTAAAATCAACCCGTTCGATACTCCCTGGATAAATAATTGGCGGATCGTTACTAGGATTGAGATTTTGATGTTTGTGGACGTGACCTAAAGCTACATAGTCATATTCCTCGCGGGTTAGCATCGAAATGGGAATAGTAAAACCTTTGCCCACTGCTAAAAATTTTTCTGCTCCCAAATTAGCCCGATCTGCCATTAAGTGAGCCAGTAGAATCGTAGGTAGATTGCGATCAAGTCGGCGAATTTCTGCTTCTAAGACTGGTTCTAATTTTTTCAGCAATAACTCGTTGACTTCTGGTAAAGTCAGCCCTTCTGTTTCTGGACGAGTTAAGAGAGTCGAACGATTTAACCAGGGAAGAGTCAAAATTTGAATATCTCCCCCAGCAGTAGCAATACGATGGGTCGTAATGGTATCTCCCACAATAAACCCAGGTACAACAAGAGTGCGATAAATACACAAACTAGCCCCACCATTACCCTGAGAGTGCTGGTCGTGGTTGCCTACTAATAAAACCGCAGGAATTTTGGCATCGGCTAACCTTCTAAATTGACTGGCAAAAGCTTCGTGAACAAAAGGGGGAGGAGTCGCATCGGGAAAAGCATCACCGCCAAATAAAACTAAGTCTACTGGTTCTTCAATAGCCCGATCGATACAGACACTGAGAGTTTTAACAAAATCTTCAAGTCTGGTATTCAAACCTGTTTCGGGGTTGACTTTGCCATGAGAAAATCCGCTACCAATATGAATGTCAGATAAATGAAGAAGTTTAACCATAGTTTAGTTTTTAGTTTTTAGTTTTTAGTTTTTAGAAATATTCAATTCATAACATTGCATTTGAGGAAAATCACGCTTAATTATTGCCATTGCCTCTAGTTGATGAAAACGATTTCTAGCGATTAATTGTGCCGTACCATCCCCCTGAGAGCCTACACCTTTCCCACCATAAATATGTTCCTGTAGAGATGGATAATTGAGTAACTGATGCAATAGAGGTGCGGTAAGTTGGCTGGGACAAGCGGGAATCATACAGCGATCGAATTCAGCCTGGGCTAGATTCATTAAGTCCCCAATTTTAGCAATATCTCCCTGGTTTAAATAATCTATGGCATTTCTAACTATTTCGCCATTAATCTCCCCCAAATAATGCTGTACCCTAGCTGCGATCGCATTATTGGCAACGGGATAGCATTGATTGAGTTTTGCCAGTATTGTTTGGGTATTTTTATTTCCAGCTAGATCGACAATAATAGTATGGAAATCTTGACCGACAGTTAAAGGTTCGATTTCTAGGCTATCTCCATCGAAGGTCATTAAAATAGGTCGCTCGCCATAAGCGCAAGCTTGGTCTAGTCTGCCACATTGACTGGAAGTATTTCTTTCTCCCCAATATGCCAGATCCATTTCTTCTTCTATAGTTAGACCTAAATCGTATAATAGATTAAAAGCTCTGGCGACTAAAACACAGATAGCAGCACTAGAAGACAAACCTTTTTTCAGGGGCAAATCCATTTTATAGTTATCGATCGCGATGCCAGAAACCCGATATCTGGTTAAAATTTCATAAGCTACTCCTGCTACGTAACTATAAAAGCGATCGCTCTGCGCCATTTTGCCTAACTCAACTAAATCCATTGGTAAGTCGAGAATTTCACAATTATTAATTGTTGTAAAACGCAAATTAGAATGAGTCTTAATTCGGGCATAAATTCCCTGATTTGTACCGACGACAATGGCATAACCAGGATTTATCTTTGAATTTACCCGTCTATATTGGGCAGCCCAATCGCTATGTTCTCCAAAAAGACAAAGACGACCTGGAATAAAAATTTCCATAGCTCAAGTTCGATAATCAATATTGTTACAATGTTTAGTCATTAACTAAGATTACGCACTCAAAACCTTTAAATTATTACGCCAATCGATTAATTTATCAATGATAGGTCTGGGTGTTTGGTCAAACTCCTATTGGGGAATTAGTTAGAAATAATATAGAGCAATCTTTAAAATGGGTATAGTGAGAAAGAAAAGTATAGTTCGAGAACAAAATAATAACCATTTAGCTCGCTACAGCAATAACTTCTTGAATAAATCTACTAAATTACTCACAGGCTCTTTAATTGCTTTTACGAGTTTATTCGCCCCAGGGATAAATCCATCTACCCAAGCTGCCGTAGGTCCATATTGTCAGTTTACTCCTCAAGAAATAGCAGCCAAAGAAGCATTACTCAAAACTACTGTATCAAAAGGAAACGAACCTACTACCAACCCAGAATATAACGCCATACTCCAAAAACATACTGAAATGCTTCAGCTATGTCGAAGTCAAACTTGGCCTAACGATCAAGCCATTTGGTTGAGATTGTATCCGTGCGATGCTAGTTTGGGTTCGATCGATTATGTCTTAGATCGCATCGTCAACCTAGGATATAACCGAGTCCATCTAGAAGTATTCTATGACAGTCAGGTGTTGTTACCCCCAGGAGACAATCCTACTCCCTGGACATCGGTATTACGCTCGCCAGGACAAGAAAATATCGATCTCTTGCAACAAACTATAGACAAAGCACATCAAAGGGGTCTAAAAGTTTATGCTTGGCTATTCACGATGAATTTTGGCTATACCTATGCCCAACGCCCAGATCGTCAATCAGCCTTAGCCCGTAATGGCACGGGACAAGATAGTTTAACTTTTGTTCACGATCGCTCTCAAGCTTATATCGATCCCTATTCTCGTCAAGCCCAAACTGACTATTACAATCTAGTCCAAGAAGTCTTAAAACGGCAGCCAGACGGCATTTTATTTGACTACGTCCGCTACCCTCGCGGTATTGGCGGAGAATCTTACGTACATAACGTCAAAGACCTTTGGATCTATAGCGAATCATCCCTTAACGCCCTTTACAATCGAGCTAGTAACAAAAAAGGTTTAGCTCTGATTAAAAAATACATTAATACAGGTCACATAACTATTTCCGACCTTAAAGCGATCGACGAACAGTTTCCCCAAGAAGTAAATGCCAAATGGCAAGGTCGTCGCAACTTCCCCGATGCCAAAGCAACTATCGAATCTCGTCACAATAGTCTTCAACTAGATCTGTGGTATTTCTCTGTCGCTCATGCAGCACAGGGGGTCATTGATTTTCTTACTTTCGCTTCTCGTCCCGCTAAACTAAAAAACCTTCCTGCTGGGGCAGTATTTTTTCCCGATGCCAATCGCCTAGTGGGCAAGACTGGTTTTGATTCTCGCCTTCAAGCTTGGGATAAATTTCCTGCGGATTTGGAATGGCATCCCATGGCTTATGCAGTATGTGAGGGAGAAACTTATTGCATTAGCGATCCAGTAGAAACTGTCTTGAAAACTGCTTCGCCAACGACTAAAGTCACTCCCGCTTTGGCAGGGGCTTGGGGCAAAATTTATCGCGATCATCCTCCTCTAGAAGTACAGATAGAAGCCTTACGAAAAACAACTCCCGAACTTAATTCCATGAGTCATTTTAGTTATGCTTGGCAAGAGCCAGATCGC
>NZ_JBZNBU010000038.1:0-19470 GCF_058530065.1 Waterburya sp.
CGAGATTGATGCTTATATTTCAGAAGATTGGAACAATGGATATAAGTTAGAAGTAGATTTGACCGCAGAAACTAATGTGGAAGATTGGCAATTTGATTTCGATTTTGATCAAACTATTCGTGCGATTTATGGTGTCGATCTGATTGATAATGGCAGCGATAACTATAGTATCAAGGGTCTAAATAGCCAAGCTAATTTAAGTTCGGGACAGTCGGTTAAAGCGATCTTTATTATTGATGGTGATAGTTCCCAAGCTTCTATTCCTAACTTTATCATCCCTGACTCGGAAATGCCCGACTCCGATATGAATGAGACCCCTGAAACTCCCGAAACCCCAGAAGAGCCGACCGATGATGACAATTCAGTTGATTCGGAAGTACCAACACCTCCTGTGTCATCTCCGCAAAAATTTACTGCTAATAATTCCTTATTTAACTACGATGGCAGAATTGATTGGTCAAATCCCCAAGCTCCTGCCTTGGGCAATCCTGGCACATCAGTAGAATTCAACTTTACTGGTACTATGCTGCAAATCGAACTTTCAGAAGATACGTGGGGTAGCGAAAACTACGTTGATGTTTATTTGGATGATAATCCAGAACCAACTACCATCAAACTGCGTCGCGAAAATGGACAACCAGTAACTTACAACATAGCGACCAATTTAGAAAATAAAGTTCACAATGCAGTTATCTACAAACGCAATGATTACCTAACAGGAGAGTTTGAATTTCACAGTATCACCATTAACGGTCAATTACTTACTCCCAATCCAGATTCTCAACGCACTATTGAAATATACGGAGATTCCATTTCTTCTGGAATTGCTGTAGAGTATCCTTTTACGGGAGTCCAAGACCCTCAAGGTAGTATTACCGATATATCTAACGCCTACCATACCTATGGTTCAATTTTAGCCAGAAATTATGATGCGGAGGTTTCTTTAGTAGCTCAAGGAGGAGTTTCTTTAGTCAATGGTTTCGGCTTCTGGAATACTTTTTGGAACAATGGTACTGGGGCAGAGGCAATTTATGATAAAGTTAAGCCTTTGCACAATGCTCCCACCTGGAATTTTGCCAATTATGCTGCGGATTTAGTGATAATAGCCTACGGTCAAAATGATTCTTCTACAGTTGGTAACAGCCTATCTCCTCAACAATGGAAAGATCGTTATAAGCAACTAATTGCTAATTTACGGGCTAAACATCCCGAAGCTTATTTTGTGGGTATGTTCCCTAATATGTTTCACAATCCTCAGTGGGACAACTATGTTATTGATGCGATTGACGAATATCGTCAAGAATATAACGATAATAGAGTCTTTTCTTTGATTCACCAACAGGTAACTCCAGGTCATCCTCGCATTGCCGAACAACAATTAATGGCAGATACCTTAGAAGAGTTTATTGATGGAACACTGTCAGCCAATGGTTTTAATTGGGAATTGGCAGATTAGGACATATAGCCGTTCTACCCACTAGTAAATAATCACTATAGGGTTTCTCTAATTGGTGAAGTACACACAATCAACAATTAACCATCAACAATTAATTGATTTGTAGCCAACCAATTGACAAAAGTAATATGCTCTTCTGGTAAATATTTCTATAATCCCATAAAATGCTTTTTGTCAAAAATATATTAAATTACTGTTACTTTTTGACATATAACAGTTTGTTAAGGAAAGTCATTTTTGACGGTAATTTAATAGTTTTATTCTCAATAAAAAAATTCTGCTACCAAAATATAGTACTTGTAGAGGTTAAAAATATTTTTGGTACTGTAGTCCCTAAAGCCACATCAATTATAGCTTATTATTCCTATTTTTGCGTTGCAGAGAATCGTTAGTTTGAGTTTTATTAAAAGGTGTAACGATAGAAATTTTAAAATTATTTTTACTCTAAATCAAAGCAGCACTTATATTTAAAATTAAAAAAATCTGCACCATTGTTTTGCTAGTAACTAGCAATGATAAAATTTCTGAAAAAGTTGAGCAAGACCAATGTTTCAGGAATCAACTCCATCTCAAAAACCAACTCCTCCCTTGCTAACTACAATGACTGGGGAATCCTATCAACCCGTGAGGATTTATTATCAAGTGGGTCAGAAAAATGCGGTTTTAGGTAGATTTAAACGGTTGCGCTGTATCGATCGCGATCGCGAGGAAAATCGTTGGGCTTGGCTTTATACGGAGGAAGCTAAAGAGCTTAAATTTCAAAAATCCTATCAAGATATTCCCAAACAATATCGTCCTATAGTTTTAGGTTATTTTTCTTTTAATGGAGACAAAGAACTGAGACTAGATGTTCGGTCTTTTGAACGGGCGATCGAAGCCATATCTTTTTTCGATCGCAAGATTAATCGTAGATTAGCTAGGATAACTAACCTAAAAGTGGTTAATAAATTATTTCCTGCAACCCTAGATCGAGAAGAATTATCCCAACACCACAATATTTTTTTTGAACAACGTCAAGCAGTTAACCATAAAGACGAACTAGAGAAGTTAGAAGAAATAGCTGCGAACTACGCTACAGAAGAAGAGCGACAAGAAGTAGCTTTTGCTTATATAGAACAACACATGAAGCAAGTGCTTCCTGAAGTAGAAGAATTAGAAACTCATTTTTATGAAGATGGTATCGAATCTATTGCTATGTGCTTGAGAGTTAGATACATAGAAGCAATGGAACATTGGAAAGGAAATAAAAACTTCAGTCAATTTGACATTATGAGTACTCTTTTAGAAAATTCTGATGAAGCAAACCTATAAAAGATTATTCATAAAACAAAAAGAAGACGAAAATTCGATCGCAGTCAAATTCAACAGATAGGGGAGAAGTCACACTCTCCCCCAACTCTACTCAACCCTTACCCTGGTTTAAAGATGACCCAATTAAGCCAAGAATTAAAAATTAAACTGTTCGATCGCATCGAAACTATAGGCAGAGAAAAATCTCTCTTACCTTTTTCAGAAGAATTAATTGATGAAACTATTAGGCAGCTAGAAACAGTTAGTCCCATAACACAGCCTCTTTCCCCGAATCATATTCCCACTCTGATTGGAGATTGGCAGTTAATTTATGCTTCTAACGGGACGGTAGTTACCAGACCGATTGCAGAGATAGTTAGTATTTTGCGTACTGGAATTCAGGTAAAAAGAATTTGGCAATCTTTAAATAGTTTGAGTGGAGAAATTAGAGCCAATAATCAAGCATCGATCGCCCTGCCATTGATGGGAGAATATAAATTAGGCGCAGAAGGTGTTTGGCAAGCTGCAACTGACGCTCGCACTGCAAAAGTTAAGTTTAATGCTTTTACCGCCCAAGCTACTAGTTTTTTGGGTCAATCGGATTGGACTTTGCCAGAATTGACGATTCCTGTATTAGATTTTCTACAAAATGAGGCAATTTGGATTACTTCTTATCTAGATGAAGATACCAGGATCGGACGAGGAGCAACGGGGAATTTATTCGTATTTCGTCGCTAACAACAGTTAGGGCAACTAATAGAGCTATTGCACAAATCGAAATTAATAACTAATAACTAATAACTAATAACTAATAACTAATAACCAATAACTAATAACTCTTAAAACTGCCGCCAACTTTTATGGCGATAGCCAAACTCAAATAACTGGGGATGGAAAATCTCAGCTAAGATTTCTGCTGAATCGACCAATCTCGGTCCAGGACGATTGAAATAGGCATTACCATCAATAATAAATACTTGGTTGTTTTTGACGGCGGTTAAATCATTCCAGTGGGGGTTTTGAGTTAAAATCTGCGATTCCAATGCCGTACGTTCTAAATCAAAACCACAGGGCATAATGACAATAATATCGGGGTTGGCTGCTACTAAATCTGACCAAGCAACATAAGGAGAATGTTTGCCTTTAACGCCAAGAAGAGGCTTTCCCCCAGCAATTTCAATTAGTTCGGGAATCCAATTTGCTCCTACCATTAATGGGTCAGTCCATTCGATCGCGACTGCGGTAGGTTTAGTATCTAGATTTTGAACTGTTTGTGTAATATGATTGAGGCGATCGCGCAACTTATCTAATACAGGCGCCGAATCGACTCCAAGGGTTTGAGCCACCCTATTTATATCGTCCCAAACTTCATTGAGTAAATCTGGCTGGAGAGAAATTACTTGAGGCTGACAATTAGTCAGTTTTGCGATCGCCCTTTCTACTTCTGGTAAATTAACCGCACAGACATCGCATTGGTCTTGGGTAATAATATGAGTCGGTTGAAGTTTTGCTAGAGTTTCTATTTCAATTTCGTAAATGCTTAAAGCCTCTTGAATCAGAGTTTGAACGTCAAGATCGATTTGGTAACTTGGTTGATGGCTATTAAGTCTAGCTTTAGTACATACTGGTAAATCTTTAACCAAGAGAGGATAGTCACATTCGTGCGATCGCCCTACTAGAGCATCGGTCAAACCCAAACAATCAATAATTTCTGTCGCGCTGGGAAGTAGGGAAACAATTTTTAATTGGGCAAGATCGGTCATTTAATTTACTATGTGACATTAAACTTCTATCTTTAGTTTATTTCTAAACAAAAATATATTTTGTTTTTAGATTAAACCAGTCGCCCCCAAATTGCTATATCATAATCCCACTATAGTTTTTAGATAATTATTATTATAATTGCCATGCAAGTTTTTTCTCAGCAAGCTTGGAGAGAGATGCGTCAAACTCCTCAAATAGAAGAAGATACGCGCAGTAAGATTTTGCAGGCAGCCCTCAAGTTATTTGCCAAACAAGGATATGATGGCACGACTACTAAAGATTTAGCCAAGGCAGCAGGAGTGGCAGAAGGAACTTTATTTCGTCACTTTGCTAACAAAAAAGCCATCTTGGTTGAAGTGGCTACTGCGGGATGGGTGGATATTCTCACGGATTTATTAACAGAATTAAGCGAGATGGGCAGCTACAAAGCAGTTTCTCAAGTAATGCGTCGTAGGATGATTAATATGAGAAAAAATGGCGATTTATTGCGAGTTTGTTTTATTGAAGCTCAATACCATCCTGAATTGAAAGAAAGCATTCAAACGGAAGTAATCAACAAAATGACTGATGTGGCAGAAGCTTTTTTTGAAACGGCGATGTCCAAGGGGATCTATCGTAAAATGAACCCCAAAATCGTCGCTAAAGTCTTTTTAGGTATCTTTGCGATCGCGGGTTTTTCGGAAGAAACTATTATCAATCCCGACGCATCGCCCCAAGCCATGCAAGAAATGGCGGAAGGAATTTCTGATATCTTTTTAAGGGGAGTTTTAAATCACGATTAGTTAAACATAGTTATCAATTAAATGACTATCATACAGAGATCTTCGACAAGAGCCAGAAAATATCGCTCCAATCTTTGGTTTGAAAGATTTATGGCTGTGGTAGCAGTAATTAATTTAATTATTGTTGGTTTCGATCTCACTTATGTCCCTTTACGAGATTTTTGGCTATCTGGTAGAGTGACCATTGGTAGTATTAATTCGGCATATATCAAGCTCGATGGCATTAAACTAGATCTGCTGCCCGAAGATGTCTCGGAATTTATTATTCAATACGATGCCATTAAAGGTATTATTCCCAACCGAGATACGGAAGAATATTTAGAGAAGGTAGAGCAGTTACGGGGAGAATTAATTGCTAATGGGGTTAACTCTCCCGCAACCAAAAACTTATTGGGGGATCTCCGCCGTCGGAGTATTGAAATAATTCAAACCAACGCTTTTTCCGAAGCAAATAAAACAGGAAATCTTGAGCGAATCAAAAATAGAATGCGATCGCATCTCCCCAATCGCGATAATTCTGCCAAAACATCTTTCTGGAGATATTGGACTGTAGAAAATTTTCAAGGAAAAGTTGCAGAAGAATTAGAATTTTACGATCGCCAACTCCAACTCTTATTTAAAACTAACTACTATCGTATGATCTGGGAAAATGGCGGTTATGTAGATTATTTTGGTTTAATTGATTTTCCCTTCGGAATTTTCTTTGGTTTAGAATTCTTGGGACGCACTTGGTTAATCAGTCGCCGTCGTATTGGCGTTAGCTGGCTAGATGCGATGCTTTGGCGTTGGTACGATATTTTTTTCTTACTTCCCTTTTGGCGTTGGTTGAGAGTGATTTCCGTAACGGCTCGTTTGAGTCAAGCACGGTTAATCGATCTCCACTCTATCCAAAAGCAACTCAGTCAGGGTTTGGTAGCGGGAATTGCTGAAGACGTTACCGAAGTAGTCATTATTCGTCTCATCAATCAAATACAAAGTTCGATTCGCAAAGGAGATATTAGTCGTTTACTTTCCGAACAAACTGCCAATCCCTATATAGACATCAACAATACTAATGAAACTGTCGAAATAGTGAGAATTCTGGCAAAAACCATCGCCGATCGCGTGTTGCCTGCCATTCAACCAGAAGTAGAAAGCCTACTACAATACAGTATTGATAAGGCAATTCGCGAAAGTCCTGCCTATCGCAGTATTTCCTTTTTACCTGGAGGCGAGCGTACTATTGCCAATTTAACTAATCGCTTAATTGCCCAAAGTTATAGTGCTTTTAGCAGCACCATCCAAACCATATTAGAAGAAGACGAACAATTCGATCGCTTATTAGAAAGCCTAGTTGCCAATGTGGGAACAACTCTTTCCAGTGAATTACAAGCCCAACAAAGCATGAATAAAATCGAGCTACTGCTAATCGATTTACTAGAAGAAATCAAAATTAACTATGTCGAGCGTTTATCTCAAGAAGATATTGAAGATATTCTCGAACAAACCCGTCGTTTGCGTAGTTCTTTAAAAATTGGAGAGTAAGGGATAATTCGATAATTATTTCAATTAATTTTTATATAGTATTTACGTATTGATAACAAGCTTAAATAACACTACCTACTCCCTACTTCCTACTTGTTCGAGATATCGTATGGTTTTTATTTAGAATGACTATACACCCTCTGTATCTGTAAACTGATAGATATACCTACATTTTTAAATCGTAAAATAACTATAGAGCGAACATGAGTAGTACAGTCTGGGAATTAGATTTTTATTCCCGTCCAATATTAGACGAAAAAGGAAAAAAGCTATGGGAAGTATTAATTTGTGAAAGTCCCAATGATATCGGTCGCTCGCCCGATACTTTATTTAAGTACTCTCAATACTGTTCTAGTTCTAGGGTTAACTCCCTCTGGTTGAAAGAAGCTATCGAAAAAGCGATCGCCGAAGCTGAAACTACCCCCAAGAAAATTCGTTTTTTCCGTCGTCAAATGAACAATATGATTGTTAAGGCTTGCGAAGACGCGGGAATTACTCCTTTGCCCAGCCGTCGCACCTATGCCTTAAATCAGTGGATTGAAACCAGAATTCAGGATGTTTACCCCAATGAAGCAGGTTATGATGAAAAAACTGCTCGCAATGCTTCGGTTCAATATCCTCCCCTCAATGCTATTCCTCTCCCCGACGCAGTAAAAGGCGATCGAGGAGATAAATGGACTTTGGTCAGCTTGCCCGCATCGGCATTTGATGAAATGAAAGAATGGGATATTGCTTTTCAAGAATCTTTTTCTCTTTCAATGGCAAATATTACTCCCGATGCGATTGTCCCTGGTTTAATTATTTATTCTCCTCGCGCTACTCCCTTGGCAGCTTGGATGTCTGGCTTAGAAATGGGCTATCTTCAGTTAGAAAAATCCATACGCTCTCAATTGAGATTGGAAACAGGTTTAAGCGATAGCTGGACTTTAGTCAATCTAACCAACAAAGAAATGATTGAAGAAGCAGAAAACTTTGAAGCTAGAAAACAAAAAGCGAATGGAGTTCACTTTCTCGCGGTTCAAACCGATCCAGATTCAGAATCTTTCGCAGGGTTTTGGCTGTTGAAGGAGTAGATTTCTGATTCGACAGACGAAAAAACACTTTGTCGGTATAGACAAATTGAAAAAGATCGGTGTTTATACGAATGTATTTTAAAAATTTAAGCAGTAATATTCAATCAACCCTTAAAAAAATCAATATTTTTGTTTTCACTGGTAATTTTTAAAATAATTCCTCTTGCTCTGCAACCCTGCTTACTTTATCCCAGCAGGGTTTTTTGTGTTCTTTTGCTCAAAAGTGCTATTTCTTCATCAACTTTGGGACAAATTAAATTATTAAACAAAGTATATTTCTCGACAAAATTAAACATTATTTGTGAAAATGGGCTATACTTTACCATTGACAAAGTTAACAGTAATTTAAGTCATTATCCTAGTACATATCTTTTACCCTAAAATTGGCGTTGACTAATAAATAGCTAATTTATTAGGTTTTACAATCGATCGATTAATCTATATTTAGGAGTCTATTTTTTCGGTTTTAGATATTACCCTTGGTAAGACGAACTATTATACTGTTATAAACCACAAGGTAAAGTTGAGGAGGGGGCTATTCCTGAACAGCTAAACCTGACTGTAAGCTTAAGAGGCACCCGTGAAGTCAGGGAAAATTATCAAATGTTTCATCTCACTGGATTGCTAGATGCCTTTTCCGAACCTGCATTTCGTAAAGTCATCGGTAATTGTATAGAACAGGGGCCAAGTAACATCGTTTTGGTTTTAACACAAATTGATTTTATCGATAGTTCTGGTCTAGGTGCTTTGGTGCGATTAGTTAAGCAAGCGCAAACTGCTGGCGGTAGTTTGCAAGTTGTGACTAACCCTAGGGTTACACAAACTGTTAAGCTAGTTCGCCTAGAGAAATTTTTATCTCTTCAACCTTCGGTTGAGATAGCCCTAGAAAACTTAAAAAAATAACATCGAGCGGGATGTAATTCTACCAGAGCAAGATAAAATAACTTTAACAATACGCCAACAGACGCGGCTCAACCATGGGTAAATTAGAAAATGGCAGATGGAATTAAAGCGGTTCAATTGACTCAAATTGAACGCTTATCTCCAGTCGCCTTAGCATATGTAGGAGATGCTGTGTTTGAGCTATACGTTCGCCACAAATTTCTCATGCCACCAAGACGAATGAGTGATTATCACAATCTGGTCGTTACCCAGGTAAGAGCCGAAAGTCAGGCGGTGCATTTAACAAATTTATTGCCTTATTTAACAGATTCAGAAAAAGAAATTTTACGTCGCGGGCGCAATGCCTCTACAATGAAGCCTCGTCGTTTATCGCGCCAAATTTATCAACAAGCAACTAGTTTTGAAGCTTTAATCGGCTATCTTCACTTAACCGATCCAGAGCGTTTGTCAGAATTGCTAGAAAAATTAGATCTCGAACAATTATTGAATGAAACAGAAAACTAATTCTAAAAAAAACTCTTTTAAGAAAAAAATAAATCTCGATCGCCCCAACCGAGGCAAAAAAAAACCAATTTCAGAAGAGCGAGTTAATTCTACCAACGAACCAAAAGAAGAAATCGATCTGACCTACGGTCGCCATGCAGTCTTGGCAGCTTTAAAAAGCGATCGCCAAATTAATCGGATTTGGGTGACAGAAACTTTGTTGGGTCACGGACAATTTTATCCCCTAATCAAAGCAGCTAAAGCGGAAGGCACGATTATCGATGAAGTTGATTCTCGTCGTTTGTCTAATCTTACTCAAGGAGGCAACCACCAAGGTATTGCTGCTCAAGTCGCCCCATATTCCTATTGGAGTTTGACGGACTTAATCGATCGCGCCAAACAAGTTACCGATCCTGTAATTATCATTGCCGATGGTATTGAAGATCCCCACAACTTAGGGGCAATTATCCGTACTGCCGAAGCTTTGGGAGTCCTAGGCATTGTTATTCCCCAACGTCGGGCGGTGGGAATTACTTCTACCGTGATGAAGGTGGCAGCAGGAGGATTGGAGAATATGGCAATTTCTAGAGTTACCAATCTCAATCAAGCCATTAATAAACTCAAAGAAGCTGGTTTTTGGATTTATGGCACTACTGCCGATACGGATAATTTATTGCATAAAACCAACTTTAGCGGTGCAGTAGGCTTAGTAATCGGCTCGGAGGGTAAGGGCTTAAGCCCACTTACAGAGAAAAATTGCGACCAATTAGTAGCCATTCCTTTAGTGGGTCAAACTCCAAGCCTCAACGCTTCTGTAGCAGCAGGGATCGCTCTTTATGAAATATTTCGACAAAGACATTAAGAAGTCAGGAGTCAAAAGTCATACCAATTAGAAAAAAGAATGTGACAGATATCCTGTAGTGTGGGCAATGCCCACGCTACCTTGAGATTATTTTCATCTGTCGCAAACATTAGTTAATTTGATATCAGAAGTCAGAAGTAGCTACGCTTTATTGCAGTCACCCCGTCACCTTGTCCCCTAGTCTCTCCCTCACCCCATCGCACAAGCCGTTATGGGTTATAGGTTACCTGCCGCCCACAACGACATTCTGAATGCGAATGTGAGGACCACCGACGCTAACGGGTAGGGGCATTTGACCGCCTTTACCACAACCGCCATTGGTGTAGAGGGTGTCGCTAGAGATGGCATCGATATCTTGTAAGGTTTGGAACACATTGCCCGAAAGGGTAACATCGCTTACGGGTTCGGCAATTTTACCATCCCGAATCATATAGCCTTCTGCAGCAGCAAAAGTAAACATTTCACCATTGGTTTGTCCTCCCAACATTCTGACGGCATATACTCCTTCTTTGATGCCTTCAAACATCTTTTCTAGGGGAGTATCTCCAGGTTCGATCGCCGTATTGGTCATTCGCACGATGGGGGGATAGTTAGCCCGAATTGCTCTAGCATTGCCCGTAGGTGCTTCGGTCATTTTGCCCGCAGTTTCGCGAGAATGCAATCTTTCGGTTAATACGCCATTTTTAATTAAATATTTTCGCTGTCCTGGTACACCTTCATCGTCGTATTTCATCGAACCAGGTAAGTTTTCCATAGTAGCATCGTCTACTACGTTTAGTTGGGGAATACCCATGGGTTTGCCTAGAGTTAACAACTCTTGCATTTTGGGGTTTTCATAAACAAAGTCTGCTTCGGAAAGATGTCCGAAAGCTTCGTGAATAAAGACTCCCGCGAGATAGGGATCGAGGATTACAGTATATTGACCCCCCTTAACGGGTTTTGCCTCTAACTGTCTGACAGCCCTTTCTGCTGCCCCTCTAACTCGATCTTCAATACCCACTAAAGCATCAAAATCATTGCGGGAATGAACCGATTCAAATCCCTGACGGACGATCCCATCTTCTCCTCTAGCGATCGCAGCAAAGCGTCCGTTAATATCCAATCTTTCTTGAATGATACAACTGCCCGTAGAGTTAATAAAGGTTTTAGTACTAAAGCGATCGCCAATACTCG
This sequence comes from Waterburya sp., assembly GCF_058530065.1. Lineage (NCBI taxonomy): Bacteria > Bacillati > Cyanobacteriota > Cyanophyceae > Pleurocapsales > Pleurocapsaceae > Waterburya > Waterburya sp. The sequence goes on from NZ_JBZNBU010000038.1 coordinate 11,311, forward strand.
CCATGGTGGTTTGAATGCGAGGGTCGAAGTTTAACAGGATTTCGTTATAAGCTTCTAATAGTTTGCGTTTATCTTGTAAAGAAACCGTACGAGGATCGCGCTTAATTTGTTCGGGGACAAAATCTTCAATGGGTTCGACTGCTGCCAGGTTCGTTTTTTCCTTGCCCACTAATTTGGCTTGGGAAATTGCCTCTTCAATTCTGGTATTTAATTCTTTTAAACCGTTAAAAGTAACAAAACTCCAACCACCCTTATGACAGGCTCTAATTCCTCCTCCCAATGAAAAACTGCGATCTACAGCATCTAACTGTTTACCGCGAAAAGATAATCCTGTAGATTCGCTTTGTTCGACGCGAATTTCTAGATAGTCTACTTTATCTTGGTATGATGCGATCGCCTGTTTGATTTGTTCTGCTGTAGCCGTAGCTGCTGTAACCATATTGATTTTATTTAGATGTTTGATCAAGATCGTGCCTAGATATTCATTGTAATATTTGCTTTACAAAAGTTTCTAAAAAGGCAGAATCTCAATCTGTTGGGGGGATTGTGCGGCATTTTCTGGGGGCTCGAACATAAATGTCTCTTCGGCGATCGATTCGGGAATAGTTAAATTGACTGCTGTTTCTTGACTGGCTAATTGCAAGCCATTTTTACTCCCCGATAGGTCTAGTCTGGCTAAATTTCCCCGTTGAGGCTCGATATAAACAGTGGCTTGAAGATCTCCCGCAGTGCCATTAATGTCGTAGGCTCTATAGGTAGTCCCTGCTATTTCTTCGTTTCTAATCGTCAAGTTTTCTAAGTCGAGCTTAGTAAATTTCTGGAAATATTTTAATAGTTGCGCTTCGGGTAACTTAGCGAGAAAATTACCCAAAATTCTTGAGCCGCCAATATTTTGACGAGTACTAACATAGAAATAAGACAGAGTGCCGATTAAAAATCCTTCTCTAGTTTGGAGAAATTCTTCGATATTACTAATGGAATATTGATTGGTAGCTAAATTGTAGATCCAGACTTGACTGCCATCGCTGACAATTTGGTAAGTCTTTCCTGGTAAACCATTCGGACTGACAAAAGTTATTTGAGAATTGAATTTATTTGGTGCTGCTACTGTAGTATCTATTTGGGCGTTGGAAGTAAAAGCACTGCCAGGAATCTCTCCTGTAATTTCCATGACCGATTCTAATTGATAGCGTTCTAAACCAAGAAATTGTTTTACCCCTCGCACTAAAGGAGATGCTTCTGTTTCAGGTTCGTTAGGGGAAGAATTAGTAGTTGGAAGTTCGCTATTGTTTTGAGCCAGAGTCTGAAGCGGGGTAAGATTACCCCAAATAAAAAGAGTAGAAATTAGAAATAAAAATACTTTCATAGTTTTTCGGATATCGATTTTTCCAATTTTATTGTTCTTCAAAACAATTGGGTATTATTTGAAAACGAACAATGGATAATTGAAGCTAAATTTTTTGACGCTCGGGGTAGATTAACCAGTAATTATTCTGTGATAATGCTCATATCACTTAAAAGTTGTTTTCATCCAATCTCTAATGAAATTTAAGTACGCTTATACCAGATTGCACGTTAAAGATTTTCGAGCTTGTTATGAGTTTTATCGAGATATTCTAGGTTTAGAGGCAACTTTCAGTTCTGAAATAGATCGCTATGTAGAATTGACTAATGGTAAAGTCAAATTAACTCTTTTAAATCAAAACCAAATTAAAGAATATGTAGGTACTCAAACTAAATTTTCGTTTGAAACCAACAGCGATCGCATTGCCTTGAGTTTTGAAGTAGCAAATGTGGAAGAAGCTTGTCAGTACCTCCAAGAACGAGGAATTGAAATTGCTAGTCCCCCTTGGAACGTTATTGATTGGGGAATGAAATTAGTTTTTATACGCGATCCTGAAGGAAATTTAATCGAATTATTTGAATCTGGCAGCATGACTGGGGCAGAATAACCTATCATCATTCAAAAATTTAAAAATCTGACTGTTGATAGTAACAATCTCAATAAATTTAGGCTAGAAGTTATCGCCCTACGGGAAATTTTAGCAACCAGCAACTTTTTATTAAGGAGACAAAGCAACTGCCGATACTAGCGATCGCCGTTCGGAAACTGCTGCGGGAAATATCTTTCAGCTTCAGCCAGAAGTGACTGGCAAACCCGAATTGCTATCTCGCATTAATTTATAATTCCTATTTATTAATTGTAGAGATTAATTGTGAATCAAGCTAAATTAGATTTCCTTCTTCGCCATCAGCGTCAAATTCGGGTAATTGGTTTCGACGATGCTCCTTTTCAACGCCATTCTGGCAAACCTGTAGCGGTGGCGGGGGTAGTATGCAGTTTGACCCGTTTTGAAGGAATGTTGTGGGGAAATGTTCGAGTAGATGGTTGGAACAGCACCGAAAAAATAGCCGAGATGCTGCTAGCCAGCAAATTTTATCCCCAGGTGCATTTAGTTTTACTGGATGGGATTAGTATGGGAGGCTTGAATTTAGTTAATTTACCTGCTCTTGCCAAACGTTTGCAACTTCCCTGCGTAGCAGTGATGAGAAAGTATCCTAAATTAGAAAAAATGCAAGCAGCTATTTCTTTATTGCCCGAACCAGAAAAGAGATTGGCAACTCTAGCTCAAGCAGGAGAAATCTATGATTATTCGCCTTTTTATTTTCAAGTATCTGGTTTATCAGCAACAATCACTGCTAGAATTCTGCAACGGCTGACCGATCGAGGTAACGTACCAGAAGCTCTTCGGTTGGCTCATTTAATTACTGCTGCGGTAATTAATGGCGAAAGTAGCAAGCGCGCCTAAATTCAATCAAATCAACAGTCAATAACTAAACTTTACTTTTCGCCTTATGACGCTCGCTTGTCCGATCTGAAATTTCTGCTTCTCTATTTCGATCTGTTTTAGAAAAAACAGTAGTTTGCATCAGCTTAGTAGTGTAGGCAATCGCCATAAAAGCCGTCACAAAACCGATTGCCGAGGCAATAATTTGTTTAATGTCGTTATTACCCGAAACTAAATTAGTACCGACAGAAGCAAGGTAAACATAAAGAGCAATCACAGGTAACATTGCTACCCAAGAAACAAAAATATACTGCCAAAAATTGATTTTGGTCAAGCTAAAACCATAATTTAGCACGTTAGAAGGAACGATTGGCGAAAGACGAGTCAGAAAAACAATTTTCCAGCCTTTTTGAGCTACAGCGCGATCAAATCTTCCCCAGTGAGGGCGATCGGCAATCCATTTATGAACTGTTTTTCGCGCCACAGTTCGCCCTAAGAGGTAGCAGATTGCTACGCTGAGAGTATCGGACAAGGAAACTAAAATTAAACTGGGTAAAAAGCCAAATAAACTACCTGCTGCCAAAAAGAGAAATATTGCTGGTAAGCCAAGCATTGTGGCTAAAAGATAAATACCAACGAACGCGGGATAGCCCAAGTAACCAAGAGAACTAAGCCATTGATGGGCTTGAAAAATCCATTCTTGGGAAAAAAACATAAAATATTAGCTTCCCAAATAAATTCGAGAGCAGAGATAAAGCCAAGACGAGAGCAAAATTAAGTATTTTCTCCCGCAAAATTAGAGAAATTGAAAGATGTGATTTTATAGATTGTCAACATTCGGAGTGTAGCTTAAGAACAATAATTTCTCAACAGCGTTATTCAAGTAGCTTAATCTCAATTTCGATGCTTGAGTCCAAATTTTGCCATAATTTGTTCTAATGAAGTCCAACTAAGATGTCCCAAGCAATTTTAAGCTCAAAAAAACTCAAAATTAAAATTAATTGTTCATTTTCCTATACATATCTTTATCAATCTTTATAAACTAAATCAAGGAAGCTAATTTTTACACAATCAACCTTGAGAGTAATTAATCTATGAATCGAGCATCTAAAGTAGAAAATTATTTGTTAATCGGTCACGTTTTAGCCATGACATTTGGCTTGGCAGGGATAGTCTTAGTACTACCTAACATCGAATTTCAAGCCAAGCTAGCGGAATTTGCTTGGGGTTCAAAAATCTTTGCCTGGTCTATGGCTGGGGGTGGAGTAGTCTATATGCTTTTGGCAACGGCAGCCGTGGCTCTCTATGCCTATCGAGTTTTGGGTAAATGGCACTGGTTGACTTTTATGTTACCCGCGATCGCTTTATCCCTTGCTAGTGAATTACTGGGTACGAGTACGGGGTTTCCCTTTGGAGAATATCGCTATCTTAGCGGACTGGGCTATAAAATTGCAGGGTTAGTACCATTTACAATCCCTTTATCTTGGTTTTATTTAGGATTTAGTGCTTATATCATTGCTTTAGCAGGTTTAAAAAGATTAAAACTCGACAATTGGCGGTGCGAATTGGGCGCAATTATTTTCGGTTCTCTATGTCTGACTTCTTGGGATTTTGTTCTCGATCCTGCCATGAGTCAAGCAGCTATTCCTTTTTGGATTTGGGATCGTCCTGGGGCTTTTTTTGGTATGCCCTATCAAAATTTTGCTGGATGGATGGGTACGGGAATGGTGTTTATGACCGTAGCTACTCTGTTATGGAGAGTCAAACCTTTTTTAGTACCCAGTAATGATCTCAAGCTTCCTTTGGCTATTTATTTGGCTAACTTTGCTTTTGCTATGGTTTTAAGCTTGGCAGCAGGGTTCTATATTCCCGTATTATTAGGAATTGTCTTAGGTATCTTGCCTTTACTAGTTCTCTATGGAATGGCAAGCGATCGCGATGTTGCTGAAGAAAATACTTTGGCTGCTAACAATTAACTATCTTCAATCATCTACAAATTACCCAGAACTAAAAGAGTGAATTTTGAGCTTTTCTATGGCTTAATGTTAGGAATTATAATTTCTCAACTAGTAGCCACGGCAATTTTATTATCACGCTTACTACGAGGTGCGCGTCGGCGATCGCCTTTGCCACCCCTCCCAGAAGATCCCGATCTTGTTGGTAAAGTTAGCGTGGTAGTACCTACCCTCAATGAAGCAGCCAGAATTACTCCTTGCTTGACTGGTTTGAGCTTGCAAAGTGGCGAACTGCGGGAAGCAATTATCGTAGACAGTAATTCCCAAGATGGCACTCAAGACATAGTTAAAGCAGCAGTCAAAAACGACCCTCGATTGCGTTTAATAACCGACGATCCTTTGCCCAATGGCTGGGTTGGTCGTCCTTGGGCTTTACACACGGGCTACCTAAATCTTGCCGATCTTAGCGAGTGGTTTTTAGGTATTGATGCGGATACCGAACCTCAACCTGGTTTGGTTAGCAGTCTAGTTAAAATAGCCGAAGCAGAGGGCTATGACATGGTTTCTCTTGCACCCCAATTTATTTTGCAATATCCAGGGGAATGGTGTTTGCAGCCTGCTTTGTTGATGACCTTGCTATATCGCTTTGATTCGGCGGGAGTTGATGCCCTTAATTCTAGTCGAGTAATGGCAAACGGACAGTGTTTTTTATGTCGCCGTAGGGTGTTAAAAAATCTCGATGGCTATAGCTCGGCAGCGAGTTCTTTTTGCGATGATGTTACTCTGGCAAGAAACATTGCTGCTGCAGGTTATAAAGTCGGTTTTTTTGATGGATCGCGGATAATTAAAGTAAGAATGTATCAAGGCGCAAAAGAAACTTGGGAAGAATGGGGGCGATCGCTCGATCTGAAGGATGCTGCCAACCCCGCTCAAGTTTGGGGAGATGTGCTATTTCTGGCGTGCGTTCAGGCTTTACCCATACCCCTATTACTTTTTAGTAGTTATTTACTATATTCAGGCAATAATTACCCAATTATACTTTTATTATGGAGCTTAAATGGCTTTTTATTGCTGTTACGTTGCGGAATGTCGATCGCGATCGCTCCTTCTTATTCTGGTTCGTCTTTCTTCTTTTGGCTGTCGCCTCTGGCAGATGGATTGGCAGTGTGGCGAATTTTTCTGTCATCTTTGAGTAAACCAACTAAATGGCGGGGTAGAACTTATGGTAATTCTAATCTTTAGCTAAAGATGAATTGGTCAGCCCACACCGACACCCTATAAGTTTCCGTGTGTGCCGACCTGAGTTCGGGTTGATAGATTGTTAGTGTCGATCTTTTGGGTTTGACTTCCCCTGATATAGAAATAATTCAAAACAATATGAGATGAAGCCGATAGTGGCGAATATGGGGAAGAATTTTCTCCTTCTCAAGATGCAGGTTCGATTATGTCTTATAATTTGCATCTGTTGATGGCTGGCTACGAAACCGAAACTTATCCTGAAGTTACAATCGGTTTGGAATAGTAGTAATAGTAATGGAAATAAGATAGTTCTCTATGATGGAAGCGAGATTATTGTTACCATTAATAATACTAACGTCAGCAGCGCATCTATTCCTAAAATTTCTGGCAATAACGTAGTTTGGAATGGTATTAATTCCAATAACAACCAACAAATATTTCTTTACAACGGACAAGAAACCATTCAACTTACCGATAGTAAAATATCAAAATCTCATCCTCAAGTTTCTGGAGATAATGTAGTTTGGACTAGCTATTTTGGCGATCGCGGTGACATATTTCTCTATAACGGCAAAAATATAATTCAGCTTACTAATAATAATTTATACGATTTTTTTCCGAAAATATTAGATAATAATGTAGTCTGGCAGCTATTTAATATTTCTGACGAAGGTGAAATAGAAAGTGTGAATATCATGTTGGCTACAATCGATGACACTGCATCCTCATTGAAATTGCCAGAGAATTTAAAAATCATTACCTCATCGACGATAATAATTTTGGGTTTAATTTTTCTGGTTTGGTTGAAAAAATTGTCAACCGACTGCTAAACAATTAATGGTTAATGATTAATGAATAAAGCAATTATTATTTTTGATATTGATGGGGTAATTCGCGATGTGGGTAATTCTTATCGTAAAGCGATCGCCGATACCGTAGAGCATTTTACAGAAGGTGCTTGGCGACCGACGATGGAAGACTTGGATAATTTAAAATCTGAGGGAATTTGGAATAACGATTGGGAAGCATCTCAAGAATTGACCTATCGTTATTTTGAAGCTATGGATAGGACTCGCACCGAAGTTGAGTTAAACTACGATCGCATTGTCGAATTTTTTCAAGAACGCTACCGCGGCAAACATCCAGAAAAGTTTGATGGTTATATCGCCGACGAACCTTTATTAGTTTCTCAGAGTTATTTCGAGCAATTACTAGTAAATAATATTGCTTATGGTTTTTTTAGCGGTGCTACCAGAGGTTCGGCAGAATTCGTTCTCAAACAGCGTTTGAAGCTAGATAATCCCGTTTTGGTAGCGATGGAAGATGCGCCCAGCAAACCAGATCCCACAGGAATGTTTGATGCGATCGCTCAAATCGAAACTACTCCCAGTAATGTTGCTGCATTTTATTTAGGGGATACGGTTGCAGATATGTACACTGCTGTTAAAGCCAAAGAAATTCAACCAGAACGAAATTTTATTGGTATTGGCATTTTACCCCCTCACGTTCAAATTTCTTCCGTCAGACAAAATGATTACGCACAAAAACTCATGGAAGCAGGGGCAGAGGTGGTTTTAAGTAATGTGGAAAAATTAGATTTGCAATTAATTGCAGATTTGAGCCAATAACGAGCGAACAAAATTTAACAGGCTTGGAAGAGGACAAAGCCTATTTCCAAACCCGCGATAGATATAGCAACTGATGATTATTTTCTGTGGGAAATTTACTCAATATTTTTCATTAACTCATAGCAGCATGATGACGGTTGCTACCAATATCGTTAACTGTTTTACCTTGAATATGATTGTGGAAGTTGAGATCTACATCTACGCCAATTTCATGGGCAGCGCGAGTTAACATGGATTTTTTACGATTCATAACTAGCTTCTGGTGGCGAGTTAGAAGCGAACGAGCTTGATTTTGAATAGACATATGCTATACCCTGATTTATTTTTACATCACAACTATAGCATAAGTTCTGTAACAATGGCTACATTTTTGTGTTGCTTGCTACTTTTAGATCGAGGAATATTACTACGTGAGCGTCCAACGAAAAAATTGAGTAAAAGAAAAGGTTGAGATATGAACCTCTTCAAAGGCTCCAGCATAGTTACAAATGGGACAATTACTGCGCTTTTCACATGGGTAGACCACATAATTAAACTTTAAAAACTAAG
>NZ_JBZNBU010000039.1:0-10948 GCF_058530065.1 Waterburya sp.
AGCTTTGTTGATATCTTGTCGTATTTTTTCTTGTTTTGACTTTAAAGTATTACTGAGATCGCGATAAACTTGTTTTTGCTGTGTTATCCATTCATCGGATTTACCAATATCGCCAACAGTAGAGCCTAAAAAAGTTTGTGATCGCCTGATTGCACCATATTTAATTAATGATTCCCGAATCGAATCGAGAAAGTCTTGGATGCGACTAGCTTTGTATAGTTTGTCTTTATTATCTTGATGTTCTGCTTCGCTAGATAATTGTGCTGCCAACAGCATAACAGGAACAATATCAAAATAGTCATTATAATTTTTACGAACATGATCGCGGATGCGATTTATATGCCCGCCGATGCCACTTTTTCCCTCTTTGGCAAATAGCTTATCGGGGTTTTTAAGAAAGTGTTGTAAGCGTCTGGAGTCGCGCAGATTATATTTAAGATTGAGCAGAATAATTAATGGTTTAGCTTTGGCTTTTAACTGTTCGAGAAATTCAAATTCTTTTTCTTGAATGCTGTCGTTAGTAACTACGTAGCAAATAACATCCGCCTCATCAACAATGCTTTGAGCCACTTCTTCATCATCTCTTCCCCCAGCATCCGCAGCACCAACACCAGGAGTATCGATAATCCGAATATTCTTCCATTCATAAACTCGATTAAAACGAGTCGTGCGTTGTTTGCCTACTCCAATCGACTCCCAACCTTCTTGAGTAATAATTGAATGCAGAGTGCTTTTACCTGCTTTCGTTCTCCCCATAAAAGCGATCGTAAAATAGCTTAATGCCCTATGTTTTGCCTGATGGGATTCTTTAACCCGATCTAACTCCTTAATAATTTGAGTATCGAGAGATTTTCTACTTTCTTCTAACTGCTGCGCTACTTCTTTGGCAGTGGTAGCTTTTCCTTTTTTGCGATCTATTTTTAAGATTACTTCTTCTAAACTAAAAATTAGCGTTTTGAGAGTTGATTCCGTTTTCTTGAACGCCTCTTCTGCATACTGGTAATCTTCTCGCGCAATTTTGGAACAATGTTCGATCGCTTCATCATATTCATGTCCAGATAATAGTATCTGTCGTTCTAATCGTTCTACTTTAGTGCCAATTGCTTCTGGTGCTGCCTTCTTAGCAAGATCGATAACCGCACGAGATAAAGCAGACTTCTGCTCGTGTTTAAATAGCTTGGCAGCAAAAGATAACTCAGTTTGATCGCTCTTACTATTTCTGTTAACACGTCTGTTAACACGATCGCTTTTATTTTCTGCCTCTGCAATAATGCGCTCTATCTCCGTACTCGACCAATTCCAAAGACTAGCCAGTCGATCTAACATTTCTTTTTCTGATGGTGCAAAATAACCATCGGCATAAGCAATTGCTAAGATTTGTCGCATCACTTGCGATCGCTCGCCCACTGGAACTTGTTTCGCAATACAATCTAGGGTGAGATGCTCGCTATCCTGTGCCAAAATCTTGTCCATCTCGTCTTGAGTCTGTTGTGAGATGTTGGCAAGATCGCCTAGTTTACTGAGATATTTAATCTCTTCAGAATGGATTTGCTTATCGGCGCAAATGAGATGAACTAGTAATAAAAAGCCGTAATTAATCTGTTCCGATGCTTTGTGTGAAGTCTGAACCATAGGAAACTAAATACAATATTGTGATGTATGTGAATTATTGTTCCCAGTTTCCAAAATAGACTAACTAAATTGATGATTTGGCTTAGTCGAACATAAAGCGATCGCCATTGATCAGAATTAGCAACAGTAGTAATGCGATCGCTATACTTCGATCTAGCAATAAAACATCGGTAAGAAGCAATTAAAATAGTTATTTATTTTCTCGCATCAATTTAACGAAGTTAGCAAATAAATAATCCGCATCGTGAGGACCAGGACTAGCTTCGGGATGATATTGTACGGAAAAGAAAGGTAGAGTTTTGTGGCGCAAACCAGCTACAGTGCGATCGTTAAGGTTGAGGTGGGTAATCTCGACATCTGCTCCCAAAGAATCTTCGGCGATCGCAAATCCATGATTTTGACTGGTAATTTCTACCTGAGTCTGTTGCAAGCCACAGGGTTGATTTAAACCACGATGTCCAAATTTAAGCTTAAAAGTTTCTGCACCTAAAGATAGACCCAAAATTTGATGTCCCATACAGATCCCAAAGGTGGGTTTACCAGCTTCCAACAATTCTTTAGTGGTGGCAATACCTTCAGTAACAGCAGCAGGATCTCCAGGGCCATTAGAAAGGAAAATACCGTCGGGGTTGTGAGCTAATATTTCAGCTACAGGGGTATTTACGGGAACGACTATTACTTTACAGCCATAACTAGCCAAACGGCGCAAAATATTACGTTTAACGCCAAAATCAATCGCTACTACTGTCAGGGATTCATCTGGATCTATATTTTCTGCGGCAAACTCCCATTCTGAGTTGGTTTCTTCCGACCATTGATAAGTTTCGTTGGTAGTTACTTCTTTAACCAAGTTCAAGCCTGCCATATCGGGAGCTTGCTCGACCAATTTTAAAAGTCTTTCTGGATCGAGAATTTCTGAAGAGATTCCCCCATTAATTGCCCCATAGTTTCGCAGTTTTCTAGTCAAAGAACGAGTATCAATACCATATATCCCAGGTATATTTCGTTCCTGTAGATATTCTGGTAAAGATTGAGTAGAACGCCAATTACTAGGACGATAAGTAATATTCCGCGCAATTACTGCTTTTGCTTGTACGGTATTCGATTCTTCATCACTAGGATTGACACCTGTATTGCCTAATTCTGGATAGGTGAAAGTAATAATTTGACCAGAGTAACTCGGATCGGTTAAAACTTCTTGATATCCTGTCATTCCAGTATTAAAAACTACTTCTCCTAACGCAGTACCCTCTGCTCCAAAAGACCAACCGCGATATGTAGTTCCATCAGCTAATACGAGTAAAGCTGGTTTGGCATTGGGTTTGAGCATATTGACCATTGGGTTCGATTTTTTAACTAAAATTTAGGTTCGCCAAAAATAATTTATCAGTTATTGGTCAACAGAAAATGTATTATTTGCTTAAAAAAATATATCGATCGCCATTTTTAAGGTTGAAATTTGCCATTTTCCAAAAAATAAATTGTTTGCTCGATCGCCACAGGGCTATTCATAATAAAACTGTGACTGTGGGGAACAACTAGAAAATCTTTCATGCCTTCTAGTTTGGCACTAGCTACAGAAACCTTTCCATCGTCTGCACCAGGAATTAAATAGGAATATAATGGATTGAAACTGCGATCGCCCGTCACGATTCCTGTTTCAAAATTGACCGCTCCCAGGCTGTTGGGTACAGAATTTGCTGAAGTACCTAATGATAAACCAGCTTCCCCATTAATTAATTGAAAAAAAGGAATTATTTTCAGCTTATCTACGAGTTCGCTGCCTTGATTTGGGGGAGAAAGCATCACCACACGGTTAATTTTTAAATCTGTAGAATTGATTAGTTGTCTAGTAATTATTCCGCCCATTGAATGGGTCACAAAATTTAGCGATGTAGGGCGATCTTCTAAATCGGGCAGGCATTTTTTAATTTCTGGATAGACATTATCTACAGCTAATTTAGCAATGGAATATTTTCGGGAAGGATATTGCAGATTGCAAACAGTATAGCCAGCTTCATTTATAGCCTGACTTATTTTATTCATGGCAGAAGAAGAACGGACTAAGCCATGTAAAACTATTACCACTTCATCTTTACAGCCAGAATCGACATTACATTCAATTTTTTGACTCTTACCTGGAAACAAGAAAAACTTAATCGCTATTCCTCCAATGACGATCGCCTCGATCGCCATTAAAAATAGATATTTTCGGTTTAATTTTCTACCAAAAATTTTTTGCTTGACAGTCATTAGTTTTCAGACAAAATTATTGATGAATTTGACTTGATTTCTACATCGTAAACCCTAAATTACAAATTCATAACTCACCACAACCAGCTAATTGTTTTGGCACAATCGCTTAATTTTCTGTTCTCCTTTCCATCGGAGTATAAAAACTAAATGAAAGTAGTAAAATAATTAGACTCAAGCTCAAACCAATCGCCGTACCTGATACTAATAAAAGCTCTGAGTTTCTAACAGCTATCGCGATCGCGCCCCAAATGAAAACCGCAGCATAGGCAAAATCCAATCGGGGAATCGCGACTAAATGGGTAATCAAAGCAGCTATTATTAGCATAATTATCGTCCAAATCTCGTCACTCACCCCCCAACCACTCCAGCTTGAAGATCTAAGAGCGATCGCCCCATTCAGGATCGTCGCTAAAACAATCCAAGATAAATAAATACTAATAGGAATGCGAATTAACCATTTTTGTTGTTGGCGAATTCTCGTAAAAGGTAGACATAAATAAGCTCCAATTAAGGGTAATAGTATGCCTAACATTAGTAAAAAAGAAAGACTGTATTGACGATATAAAAAACAGACTACCCAAATGATTTGAGCCAGGGAAGCAATCGCTATTTTATAACCAATTTTTCTGAAAAGACTATTATTTCTTTGGGAAGGTAAAACTTGATAAATTGCCAGACTAATTAGACCTAAATAAATAACTCCCCAAATAATAAAAGCATAATTAGCTGGAGTGATTAAAACATTAGCAAAAAAACGATTGGAAATATCGCCAATTGATAATCCATTGAGGGGATTGATATTGGCTAAAACATTCATCACAAAAGCTGCGACCACAGCACCTAAGGTTACAATTTGCCTGATGATAGTAGATCGATTATTTACCGTGTAGCGATCGTACATAAAACATTTCTAGTTAATTTGTAGACAAAAATATTCGTCAAGAATAATTTCCTAATTCCATTGAACCTTAAATCCTTGGTTTAAAACAAATTTTGTCAAGCGATCGCATCCTTCAGATATCTTCTATTGACTGTTTTCAGGGGACGAAGGGTGGCAAAATCATCCCAGAGGGTTTGTCCGATGTCCTCAAGTTGGACGAGATCGCTTTCTTTGCCTATTTTTTCTAATTTGTTATCTTTAATGGGGACTAATCCTTGTAGAAAAGAAAAGTTTTTGACATCTTTCTTAGTTAAAAGTCAAATTTGCTTGAGGCAATAGAACCCATTCCACTGTTATGGAGAGCACAAAACTAAGACTTAAGTTTATCTATAAATTGTAGATTTTATAGATTTTAAACTCATTTATGTCACATAATAAACAATCCAGAGTTTTAATCAACTTGATTTTTGCTCAATTGTTATTCTGGCGATCGCTTTGTTGCCCTGCGTAAACAAATGACTTACCAAAATTCCACCACTTCTTTATCGGAGATAGATCGAACTTCTCCTAATTCCCCAGCACTTCCTCCAGCTTCTCCTACTAATAAAAAAACATTCCCACAAACCCAAGGACTCAGTTTGAGGACAAAAGCTATCATAACGGCGATCGCCATAGGAGTCATTCCTTTAACTGTTACTGGTGCAATTTCTTATCGAGTCATTCAAAATTATCTGACGCAACAAATCAACCAAAACCAAGTAAATCGCACTACCTATTTGGCTCAAGTGTTCGAGCAATATCTCACCAATCGAGTTAACGAAGCCAAAACCCTAGCTGATAGTCCCATATTTACCAATCCGAATGTAATATCTACAGTGACTGTAGGGCAAAAAAAAGCTGCTTTAAATGCTTTCCAAACTCAAACAGAATTTTATGACAACATAGCCTATCTCGATCTTCAAGGCAATCCTTTATTTCAAAGCCAATCGGAACGTCCCTTAACCGAAGATTATAGCCAACAAAAATTTTTTCAAAAAGCGATCGCTAAAAAAGAAACTGTCATCAATCAGCCTAATATATCTTCTTTGACGGGAGAACTAAGAATTGAATTTGCCGTTCCCGTGAAAAATGCCTGGACGGATGAAGTGATTGGCATACTACATTTTCGGATACCAAGTCAAAATATCTTGCCTTTATTTGAAGACTACGCTAACCCTGGGGAAGAAATACATCTGATCGATAGTCAAGGAATATTTCTCGCCAGTACCGTAGAAAATTTGAATAATCAACCACTGCCTAACTATTTCCCCCAACTACAAGAGGCTCACGTCACCAAAAAGACAGCCACAGAATTAGTTACCAACCCCAATAATAGCGATCTTCAGCAATCGATTAATTATGCCCCTATTAAACTAGGAACTTTTAATTCCGATCTTAATTTAGGAACTGCAATTTCGATCGATACAGATGTGGCATTTTCTCCCCTAAAAACTTTGAAGTGGATTTATGTTGGTGGTACAGTTGGTACTCTTCTACTAATAGGTTCGATTGCAGGATTTTTAGCCAGTCGTATCGTTCGGACTCTGAACAATATGACTTCTGCGGTTAACGAACTCAGTCAAGGAAAATTAAATACAAGAATTGAATCAAACAGTCGAGACGAACTGGCTCTATTAGGCGATCGCATTAACCATATGGCAGGTCAGTTAAACGAGTCTATAGAACGTCAAACAACTCAAGCCAGAACCTCCGAACTGTTGGCTCGAATCTCTCAATCTCGAACTTCTAGAGAGTTACAATTGCCTTTTAGTATGTTTTTAGCCGAGGTGAGAAATTTTCTGCAAGCCGATCGCGTTGTCTTTTATCGTTTCGACGACCAATGGCGCGGTACGGTGATTGCCGAATCCGTTGCGCCAGGTTTTCCTCGTACTTTAGGGGTACAATTTGACGATTCTTGTTTTGCCCAAGAATTCGTGCGCAAGTATCAAAGAGGAAGAATTCAAGCTGTCTCCGATGTGTCTCAGGCTAATTTAACTCCCTGTCATCTCAATCAATTAAAACCCTATGGGGTTAAAGCTAGCTTGGTATTGCCCGTTATTTTAGAACGTCCTGCCACTCCAGATTCGGAAAAGCTAATTGGGTTAGCGATCGCCCATCAATGTTCTAGTATTCGAGTTTGGTCGCAATCGGATGTAAACTATCTAGAACAAGTAGCATATCAATTAGCTATGGTGCTACGGGGATATATCGCCTATCGAGAAGAAAATCACCAAGCTGCTAACCTACAACAAGATTTGGCGGGAATTTTGAGGGCGATGAAAGATGTTTCCCAAGGAGACTTAAAAGTAAATTTAACAGAGGAAACTAATCCTGCTAGCGAAATTGTCCAATCTTTTGAGAAAATTCTCAACCTTTTGCGGACATCTATCATTAAAATTCAAGCTCCCAGTCAAAAGATCGGGCGAAATTTGCAGGATAATCAACAAGATTTAGTCAGAGTCAGAGAAAGCTTACAAGAGCAAACCAATCAATTAGCCCTGATTTTTGCCTTTATCGAACAAATGAGCAGTTCAATTTTAGAAGTATCATCTCAAGCAGATGTAGCATCTCAAACTGTAGATTCGATCGTGACAGATCTTGAATCGGAAAAAGTTAACTTGGGACGGGCAATTTCTTTTATGACTCAATTAGAAGATAATCTTCGGGTCAATCAAGATAAAGTTAAAAGTCTCAGCAGTGCTTCGCAAAAAATGACTAGGGTAATTGGTTCGATTAAAAAAATTAACTTGCGAGCCAGTTTGTTAGCCAGCAAACTAAGCAAACGGATTCCCGAATTAGACGAGTCGGCATTTGGCTTAAAAGAAGAAATTAAATCCATTCAACAATCAATTACCGCTACCAAAGAGTTGGAAAGTGTGGTTAGCAATATCGATCGCGAAATTAGCAAAGTTCTGCAAGAATATCAAAAGAACGAAAATAAATTAGAGGAAGAAAACTATCTGGTAGCCAACGCCAGTAAAAATCTCGAACATATTGTCAGGGTAACTAAAAATGCCCAGCAAAACCTTTTTTCTTTGGTCAATTTAACTAAGATGCAGCAACAAACTTCCCAAAAAATCGATAATTTAAAAGGGAAAATCAACCAAACGTCCAATTCTTTAACTATCAACTGCGATCGCGCGATCGAATCTT
The DNA here is from genome assembly GCF_058530065.1 of Waterburya sp. Taxonomy (NCBI): domain Bacteria; kingdom Bacillati; phylum Cyanobacteriota; class Cyanophyceae; order Pleurocapsales; family Pleurocapsaceae; genus Waterburya; species Waterburya sp. Next base: position 7,961 of record NZ_JBZNBU010000039.1, read on the forward strand.
GGTCGGAAACTGCCATTACGGCTCAAGATTTGGCAAATGTTATCGATTTCTTTCAATTAGAAGATTAATTACCCTTGATTCGGCGATCTATAGAAGATCGCCGAATCAAGATGGTCGCATTTGAATAGGGATTGTTTTCAAAGTTATCTAAATTCATTTTCTAAAAAATATAGTGTTGATAACCAGCAGTTAGTTGTTGTTTAGCATTAGTTTCGACAATTTTGCCATGAGCCATAATTACGCGCTCAAAATCCCAAGCTAAAATTTTGGCGATCGCTTTTTTTGCTGCTTGTTTATCTCGGACTGCTATTTTCTCTAACCAAGATGGTTTGAGAGTTTGATAGCTATCAATGATTCTCATTGCCAGTTGGGTAATCCAAGGATAGCTACCGTCAAAATTAAATGCCGAATCGGTAATAATTAATGTTTTGGTGCTGGGGTGATAAAACACTATTTCATTAGCTATTTGGATTTGAGTAATTATTAAGACTTGAAATCCTGAGAATAATTGATATTCTAGTTCCAAATTAAAGTCTATTTCGTCTTGAGTCAAGGTTTTTGCTATTTTTAGCTGGGGTTGTTTGGTTTCTAAACCAGGTGGAGCAATAATTTGGGCTTGGGGATAGACTTTTTGGCAATCTGCCAAATATAAATGATGAAATAAATTGGGGGCAATTAGATATCGTACAGTTCCCAAACTGTTTAACTGCTGTTTTATTTGTGGAGTAATCGCGATCGGAGAAATTAATAATAGAGAATTGTCTGCCAATCGAATTACGGTCATTCTCGTGCCTACAGGCAAACCCATAAATTTTAATGGTTGTTCTGCTACCCAAAGATTGTTGTCTAGTTGTCGCAACATTTAATTCCTTCTAATAAGTTTTTAAAGGTTCTACATCGCAATCTAGTGCTTTGAGGACTTCCGCACTTGCTCTTTCTGACGATTGCAGCGCACCTTCCATATAACTCCGCCACTCCGTAGCTGTTTCCGTACCCGCAAAATGAATTGGTTCGCAAGGTTGAGCGAGGGAGTTTTGTCCGTTTATCCATTCGCCTATTGCTCTACGAGAAGCATAACCACCACAAGAGAAAGGTTCTGCTGTCCAATCCATTGTTTTAAAGTATTGGGGTGACATTGGTGCTTTGCCTAGTGTTTTGTCAACGTAATCAAAGACTAAAGTTTTGTAGGCTTCACTATCGGTGTGATTCGGACTGATGGCATCAGTTCCACTGATAAAAGCTGCCAAAATGCCAGGTTTTCCCGCTCGATCGGAAACATCTGCTAAATATTGAATCGGCTCGTTAGGTGTATCGGCAATACCGTTCAATCCTAAATCGCGCCACCAAGCACGTTCGTAGACGATAATATTTTTAATAATTTTACCTAATACCAATTCTTTGGGTCTTCGAGCCAATTTTCGGGCAAATTGACAAGGGAAAGATATCTTATTAATTAGCTGAGGAGGCAAAGCAAAAATAACCCGCTTGCTATAAAATTTATCTCGATCGCTATGCAAACCAACCAATTGACCGTCATATTCAAGCGATCGCACGGGAGTCTGGAGGTGAATGCAGTTACCCACTTCTTCCGCCAGCTTTTGAGCAATAGTCTGCGCGCCGTCTGGGAAAAAAGCATACTCTGCGGTTTCTAGTTGTTTTAAACCACCTATGGAAGCAACTTGTTGCAATACTTCTAGGGGAGAAAAATTGGCGGAACTATTGCACAATCCCGATTCGGTAACGTAACGCCAATAAGCTCTTGCTCCATCAGTCAAGGTATTTTTCTTTAACCAGTCAGCAAAAGATAGGCGATCTAGTCTTTTGGCTTGTGGATGCAACCAGGGCTTATCGACGGGAAATCGATTAGCATTGCGCTCGATTCTCCAACTAATTTGCAGCAAATCTAACTTACTCAGCCACGACATCGGCGGAGTTGTTCCCGAATTCCTTTGCAAACTTCCCCCCACATCAACTATTGAATCTCCTCGGGTGTGGGTGACAATCGTTTTTAACTGATATTTTTTCACTAAGGCATTGATGCGTTTTTGACTCGGACTAATCCACTGCGCCCCTAAATCTATGGTCGTTCCATCAGACAGGCGTTGGCTTAAAACCCTACCACCAAGTCGATCTCGCGCTTCCAGTACAGTTACAGATAGTCCCGCCTGTTGCAGTAGTTGCGCTGCATACAGTCCCGAAAGTCCCGCCCCCACTACTAAAACATCGGTATTATTTTTCATTGTTAAAGAACTCTAATTTTTAGAGTTGATAACGGTTGTTATTTTTCATTAACCACTTGGTCAATAAAAAAATACCATTTATTAACCAGTGGGTCAACACTGAGACTTGCCCTTGCGCCCTTCGGCGACGCGGGCTTCCTCAGTCAATAGAGGATATGGTAAAAATAATTTGGGTTAGAAGCCTAGTTACCAGTAGAGTTATATCTTTTTACTTTTTAGTTAAGACAGATAACTACTAATAACTACTACTAACTACTAACTAATAACTACTAACTACTACCCAAAAGCGATAACTTGGACGATAGGAAAATTAATTGGAATGACCATACTATGCCTGGACAAAAAATAGCCGAATCCGAGCGCAAAGAGCAAATTTTAACAGCTACAATGGGAGTTGCTATCAAAATGGGGCTAGAAAAGGTAACAGGAAGACGAGTAGCAGCGGAAGCGGGTATCAGTAGTGGCTCTGTCTTCTTTCATTACAAAACTAAAAACGATCTTTTACTGGCACTGCTGGATAAATTAATCGTTTGGTGGCTGACAACTCGTGAAATTCAAGCCAGCGATCCGAGATTGCAGTTTTTAGAATTGGTTAGTTCAGAAGCAAGAGTTGACGAGCGAGAAAAGATCGATTTGTTGCTTGAGTTTTGGATTCTGGGCAGAAAGCATCCCGAAATGCGATCGCGTTTTCAAGAGGCGATGGTGAAATACAGAGATAAATTTTGTTTGGTTGCACGACAAATGATTC
>NZ_JBZNBU010000040.1:0-21212 GCF_058530065.1 Waterburya sp.
GACCAAGCTTCTCTAGCCAAACGACCTCTTGATTCGTATTCGGCAGCATGACTTTCGACGATTTTTTCTAAATTTTTTAGCTCGGACTGCTTGATAAATAAAGCAAAACTATGCCAATCAGGTCCTGCTGGAGGCAGCCATTTATCGGAAATAATTACAGGTGCTACTCCGAGTTTCATTACTTCAAACAAGCGAATACTACCCCAACCAGCACCTCGCGGACAGAGAACAAACTGGGAATTTTGGATCGTGTCAACGTAATGCTTTTGCTTCGCTTCGCGATTAGGCTGATGAGCTATCCAGTGATTGTAGTCATTTGTGCAACGTATGAGAATATCGCTGCGCTGGAATTTTAATTTGAATAAACGTTTTCGCAGCCAACAGTTTCCAGCACCAACAAAAGAAAGTAAGTATTTTTTTTCTGTATTCTTAGCTTGAGAAAAATCGACAAATTGATTGCGACTATGATTTTCTTGGTAGAGAGCATATATATAGGAACATCCGCGAATCAAATGTTTGCGAAATAACCAGCAAGATTTATTGCCACTAGCATATAAACCCGCCAGCCCAAACAAGGGACTATCTGCCATATTAATCGCATAGCATTTGTTTAAATACTTATCTAACAAGCTACTCACACAAGGTTCGCTCAAATCTTCCTGAGTAATGATAATGGCGTCCGCTGCTGCGGGATTTTCCACCAGACTATGTATTTGAGGTTGAGCGATTGCAGCTAATTCTTGCAGATATATTTTTCGTTTTGGTTTTTCAAGATTGTTTGCTATGTAAATTTTCATCGATCGATCGCCTTAAATAATGCCTAGTTATATAGCTAAATTTAGGTGTTGGCATAGCCAAATTCGTGTTGCGTTTGATGATATTTCCAAAGTTCGCCTTTTCTGAGCAATAACTCGGAGTAAGCACCCTGTTCGACTATCCTGCCTCTTTCCAAGACGACTACTTTATCCGCCTTAGCAATGGTAGATAAGCGATGGGCGATCGCAATTACGGTACGACCCCGTACTAGTTGGTCTAAAGATTCTTGAATTAACTGTTCGGTGACAGAATCTAAAGCACTGGTAGCCTCATCTAAAATTAAAATATCGGGATTACGCAGTAAAGCGCGGGCGATGGCAATACGCTGTCTTTGACCCCCCGATAGCCGAACTCCGCGATCGCCCAACACGGTATCTAACCCCTCTGGTAGTTCTTGGATAAACTCTGCAGCATGAGCGAGTTGGGCTACTTGCCAAATGTCTTTTTCCTTGATTTGTGTCAAACCATAAGCAATATTGTCTCGAACTGAAGTATTAAAAATAAAGGTATCTTGGCTGACAATTGCCATCTGGCGACGCACCGATCCAATCTCAAAGTGTTTGAGATTTTCTCCGTCCAAAAGAATCGAACCTACCGTCGGGTCATAAAAGCGAGGAATGAGATCGGCTAAAGTGCTTTTTCCCGCTCCCGATGCACCGACAAGGGCGGTAACTTTGCCCTTAGCAATCTCTAGATTGAGATTTTGTAAGATCGGACTATGGGAATCGTAGCCAAAATCGACTGACAAAAAATTAATTCCCTGTTGGAGTCCTGTAAATTCGCGACTGCCGTTGTCTAGGTAAGGTTTATCATCGCTGGTCAACAGCTTTTTGAGGTTGTCGATCGAACCCTGAAAACGGCTGAGATTTTCTCTAGCTGAATTTACCTGGGAGACTAAAGGCATCATCCGAAATAAGACAAACATAAAAGTTAGCAAGGATGATGTATGCAAACCTCCGTTTAAGATAAAAAGATTAAAGGCAATCACCACCATTACAATCAAAATAGTGCTAGCCACCGCATCAGCCAGAGGATAGACCGACGCAGAGATAGCCGCAACGCGATCTTCGGCTTGCAGGACATCATTACTGGCTCGATAAAATCGCCGACGCTCAAAATCTTCGGCTGCCGAACCCTTGACGGTGCGAATACCGTTAATAAATTGAATTGCCATAGAAGCAACCTGTCCGTTGACTATGGGTACGGCAAAACTAGCTTCGCGTACTCGACGAATCAATGATGATAGCCCGACTGAAAGCAAAGCATAGAGCAAAATTGCTGTTAAGGATAATTGCCAAGAAAGCCAAAACATCGAAACTACATAGGCAAGCATAGTCGCCCCTCTGGTAATCAGGTTGGAAAAGACCTGAAAAGCCTGTTTGATCTGATTAATTTCCGTAGTCAGACTATTAATCAAATCCCCAGAACGACTGGTGGTATAGTAACTCAGGCTCAAACTCTGAAGTTGCTCGAATAATCTTTGGCGCAGGCGATCGCACAAATTAGATTGAGCTAATCGCGAATAATAAATCCCTAAATAATTTAAAAGCGATCGCAGCCAAATTGCCACCAAAATTAAGGCTGAAAGGCGGTAGATCCTGGCTGAGGGAGAGGCTTGAGTTGCCAAGAGATGCAGATCTAACCACTCAATGCCTACTTCGATAGGCGGTTTTTCAGGCGTAGTTAATACCTGTAAAAAAGAAGCAATAAAGCCGATAGTAGTACCCTCTAACATCGCAGCCAGCAAGGTACAAGCAATGGCGAGGGTCACGATCGAGCGAAAGTGTTTAAATTCTCTAAGGATAATAAAATTATCTTGCCATAATCTTGTGGCTTTAATTAATTTACGAATCGGCTGCGGTAGTTTAAAACGAATTAGCATTATTTTAATAAGCACCAAAACCAGACAAAACTTTAGGCACGGTTAGCAACAGAATTTTAAAATCCCGAACTAGAGACCACTGATGTAAATACTCAAGATCGTATTTAGTCACGACCTTAAGATCTAACAATTGAGAACGGGCTTTTACTTGCCAAGCCCCAGTTATTCCAGGCAAGACGGTCAATCTTTTTTGGTCTGTTTTAGCCAGACGCAAAGCATCATACAAAGCCCAAGGGCGAGGGCCGACCAGACTCAATTCTCCTCGCAGCACATTGACCAATTGGGGCAGTTCATCAATACTATATCTCCGCAGCAATCTACCCACCGACGTGATGCGCGGATCGCCAGCTAATTTGTGTAAACCTTTTTGTTCGCCCATCACCTGATGGTGTCGAGCTTCGGCATCGGCAATCATGGTGCGAAACTTATAGATGCGAAACAGTTTACCCCTTTCTCCTACCCGCCACTGACAAAAGAAAATGGGGCCTGGAGCAAAAATTTTAATTAGTAAAGCAGTCAACAACATTAGAGGACTGAGCAAGACGAGTAAAACCAAAGCAGCTAACCAATCGCAGATTCTTTTAAATCGCCAATAAAGAGTCTGACGACAATTAGGCAGGTCACTATTAGAGAGGACGCGCAGAAAAATTGGCTTATTAGCTTGATGGCAAGTATCAGCCCAAAGTTTAATTCCTCTTTCGCCCAAAGCGCGATCTACACAGACCCTCTTGACCAAAGAATTACGCAAACAATTTTTCAACCACTTTTTCCTAGTCAAAGCAGGAAAACTATATTTAGCATCATGAGGAATACTTTTGACCCAAAGATTTTTCTGTCGCCATTTAAGATCGCAAAGGGGTAAATAACTTTGGACTTGAGGCAAATCTAAATCTAGAGTCAGAACTTTGCAGGTTTGAAGTATGATATTGGCTGTCATATTCTTGTGGGAAATATTAGTTTTGCTGGGGTAATAAATATTCAGTTGGAACGCCGTATTTTTGAGTAGTTTCAGGACAATCATTTGCCACGATGCCCAAAATATTTAACTTATTCAATAAAGCGTTAGCTTGATGCAGTTCGGAAGTCTTAATCTTATTCAAACGAATCATTAGCACCGAGGTGTCGCAGCAAGAAGCGACTTTAACCGCATCTACCATTCCTTTCGTCGGAGAGGTATCGACTAAAATCAGATCGTAGTTTTGTTTTTCTCGTTCGATCAAATCTTGTAGCCGAGAAGAGTTGAGCAATTTAACTGGATCTGACGGTCTAAAACCAGAGGTAATCAGGTCGATATTCTCTCCCAGCAAGGAAACTTGCCGAATCATGGGAATATCAATTTCTCCTGCTAAAAAATTAGCCAAACCAAATTGATTATCGAGGTCAAAAAACTTATGCAGACTAGGGCTGCGCAGATCCGCATCAATAACGAGAACTTTTTGTTGATGGCGGACTACGCTCAAAGCCAAGCCTAAAATAAAAGTAGATTTACCTTCTCCTGCAAGTACGCTTGTTACCGCCAAAGATTGTAGGGGTGAATTGCCAGGATATAGCTTAAAGTTTTCATAGATTAGGTCTAGAGCTTCGCGAAATGGCTGCCACTGAATCACCTCGGCTATCGCCACAGCAGGATTAGTAGAAGAACTGGATAAAAAGGGAAGTCGAGTCAAAAAACGCTCGGCAGCAGATAAAGAGAAACTGGGGGTAGTTCCCAAAAGAGGTAAAGTAGTTTCTCGCTTAATTGCATCAGAATCAATTATTCGTTCATCACTGGCTTCTTTGATCAAAGCTGCTCCTCCTCCGAGGAAGAGAGCTATGACGACACTCAACGACCAGTATTTGAGCATACTAGGGGCTACTTGCTCTCCTAATTGAGGCGGTTCGATAACTTGCCAATCAAATCCACCGCGATTTAATTCTATTTCTAGCTCTTGCTTGGCTTCTAATAGTTTTTGTAACGCCTCTCTTTTAATTTGGGCTTCTTGAGCCAAATTTCTGTATTGGGCGATCAATTCAGGAAACTGGACTAATTTCTGATTGAGTTTGACTTCAGTCTCGGCTAGGTTAGAATCTCGCGCTCTCATTCCCTTCAATTGGGCTTGAGATTCGGTAATCACATCCAAAAATTTAGTATCGCTACCAACAAATTGTCCTTGTTTTTGCAAAGATTCTAGTTCTGTAGCAAAATTAGCTGGTACTTCGCCCAAAACTCTTTCTGTTTCTTGAATCAACAAGCTCTTCTGACTATCTCTTCTTTCGATCAGCTCTTGAATTACGGGGTTGTTCTCCGTGAATTTTTTGCGCTGGGTCGCCAAATCTATTTCGATCGCCTGCAATCTGTTGAGTAAATTTTGATAGCGAGGAGATTGACTCAAACGAGACAATGCTATGGCATTTTCTCTAGATAATCCCAATTGCTCTTGTAGGCTGGTGTAATTTCCCGTGGTTTGCCCTTGCTGAGCTTTGAGGATTTCTCTTTCTTGGGCAATTTGTCGAATATTTACTTTAAGAGCGATCGCTTCTTGTTCGGGAGAAATTAGATTATGTTCCTTGCTCAACGCAGTCAAAGCAGCTTCGGCTTGAATTAAATCGTTCCGCGCTTTGGGAATTTGATTATTAATGAACTCTAATCCATTTTTCAGACGCTTTTCTTGCTGTTCGAGATTATACTCCAAATAAACTTCTCTAATTGCTTCTAAAACTCTTTTGGTTTCTGTGGGGCTGTTAGCCGTATAAATTGTCTCGATTATTTTAGTTTCCGCGTCTTCTTTAGCGTTTGATGCTTTTTGTTCGTTAATGATTTGCGATACGACCAGCGATTCTCTCAGTTGTTCGACAATTTCGGTTTTGCTGCGCTCGGAATCCGACCACCCCAGCTTGTCAATCACCTTGCTCAATATTTCCGAACTTGTCAGTACTTTTAATTGAGTGGCATAGTCAATCTCAACAGTCGCGTCGGCAAATTGCCGTTCTAAGTATTTATTGTTGCCAAAATTATTTTGTACCTCTTTGGCTTTATAGTTAGACTCTAGAAGCACCTGCATATAACTTTCGTAAACAGGCTTCTTCATTAGAGATAAAGGCAGACAAACAGCTAAGACACCGACGAAAACTCCCGCAAACCAAAAACGGCGACGCACGAAAGTGTTCAATAACTGTCCGTAACCTAAGTCATTTTGTGTTTCCCACTCCTGGTAATTCTGAGTCGTATCCATGTTTATACTGCAACCTCACTAGCTAACCACTTAGAATTTAGTTTCAAGTTTTGGATCGTCGAGCGATCGCAATACTTTTCAAGAACTTTTATTACTTGTTGAAAAAATACAGCCTGAGAAAAATTATTATTTGCGTGTTCGCGAATTTTGGCATAATCCCACTTTTGGGCTTCTAGTTGTTTAATTGCCAATTGCAAGGCATCGGGAGATTGAGGATTAAATAAAATGCCAGTTTCGCGGTCAATTTGGGTATCCAAAACCCCTCCCGCACCATAAGCAATGACAGGCGTACCGCTAGCGTTAGCTTCAATCGGCACTAAACCATAATCTTCTAAGGCAGTAACTACCACAGCTTTCGCTTTTGCCATCAAATGGGTACGCCAGCGATCGTCTACAAATCCTAAAAATTTGATATTGTCTAAAGCACTTTGTTCCAAACGCCTGCGTTCTGGACCATCACCGATGATAATTAAAGGTAATCCTAGCCAGTTGAATGTCTCGATCGCAATATCTAATCTTTTATAACTAATCATGCGTGAGGAAATTAAATAATAGTCCTCTTTATCAGGAGAAAAAACAAACTTATTTGTGTTAATAGGATAATTAATTACTAAAGCCTTTTTCTTATATACTTGCTTAATTCTCTGCGCTACAGTAGTAGAGTTTGCTATATACACATCTGGTTCTTGAGCATATTTTAAATCCTGTTCTCGTAAAGATTGGATGATAGGCTTAATTAGAAAAGAAAACTTTTTATAACTGCTGTATTCTTCTAGATATGTTTGAGTGTCCCAAAGAAAACGAGTCACATTATGACAAAAACAGATATGTATTGCTCCTGGTCTTTTTATCACTCCTTTAGCAAAGCTAGAAGTACTACTAATAATGAGGTCATAGTCTTGCAGATCGAGCTGACGAAAAGCTGAATAATATAAGGGGGCAAAAAGACGAAAGCTTTTTTTACTCCCAGGTATCTTCTGTAAAAAAGTTGTTTGAACGGAGCGTTGTGAAAGATCTATAGTGTTTTCCAAGTCATATATGGATGAGTAAACATCAGCTCGATTGAAAAATTGGCATAGTAATTCAAAAACTCTTTCTGCCCCACCCAATTGTGTTAAATAATCATGTACTAAAGCTATTTTCATTACTATATTTTTATAATACCTGTCTAATAAGGAGCTTATAATTTGTACAATTTTATTAATTGTTAAAAGCTTTTAATTGAGCATTTTTTTAAAATTGCTTGTGGCTATGTTTGAATAACTATAGTCCACAATATCAATTCAAATAAATCCCGATCTAGTGAGTAAAAAGTAATATAAAGGTACGCTCGAAGTTGTGTTACAACAGTATTTGCAAGCGAAAAAATTAGACGATAAAAATAGGTCAACTGACATTCCGCAGTTGAATCATTCAAAAAATTAATTAAACGAATTTACTGAATTCTAAGCCTGAGATAACTATCGCTAATCGAAATAATGTTTAGTTCATTAAGGCGATCGCCAACATAACATTACTAGCCTATAATTATTACACAACAAGCATTTGGGCTAATATCAAGCTAATTAGGGCTTGCTGAAAAACTAAGATTTGAGAGGATATCTGTTGTAAAGCTATATCAAATGGCAACAAGATCTTGTCTTTTTTAAAAATCAAAAATTTAGACTCACTAATATTACTTAGATTCCGAAGCTCGATATTTAGCTGCTTTAGCTAACAAAGACTCGGCAAAGGCGATCGCATCATCGGCGGAATGTCCCCCTGTAATTTGGGCTAATTCTTTGACTCTGATGTTGTGTTGGTTGAGGGATTTAACTCTGACTACGGTACGAATATCGGGGATAGTCGAACTGCCGTTTTGCTGTTTGGCGGTAGACTTTTCTTCGACGATGGTTTTTTCTACTTTAAAATGTCCGTTTGCCATTGCTGCGATTAGAGGTTGGTGGGTGACGCATAATACTTGGTGTTGTTTGCCTAGTTGATGGAGTTTTTCGGCGATCGCTTGAGCTACTTTTCCCGATACTCCCGCATCGATTTCATCGAAGATTAAAGTACCAGAACTTTCCCCACTCCCGCTAAAACAGGCTTTTAATGCTAGTAAGAAACGGCTCATTTCACCACCCGAAGCGATGATGGATAGGGGTTGTGTGGTTTCCCCTGCATTGGGACTAAAGTAAAATACTACTTTGTCTGCGCCCGTTGCATTGGGGGTAGATGGTTCGAGGCGACATTCAAATATCACTTTATCCATCGCTAGGGGTTTCAATTCTTTGACTAGTTGTTTTTCTAGTTTGGTAGCTGCTTTTTGGCGTAGTTTAGTCAGTTTGGCGCATTCTTGGGTTAAATTAGCTACTGCTAGGTCGTATGCTTCTTGTAGGGTGGCGAGAGATTGTCCTTCTCCCGTAATTTGTTTGAATTCTGCTTCTAATTTTTCGTACAGGGCGATCGCATCTGCTAAATCGGGGCCATATCGACGACATACTTCTTTAAGTTGTCTGATTCGGGTTTCTATATCCCGCAACCGTTCTGGATCTGCTTCTAAGCCATCGTTATAACTGCTGATTTGCTGTCCAGCTTCGACTATTTGCGCCAAACCAGATTGAATCATTTCGAGGATGGGGTCTAATTCCGTATCGTATTCCACCATTTCCATCAGGCAAGATTCGGCTTTACCGATCAGATCTGCTGCTGCGGGTTGGTCGTCATAGCCTTCGTAAAGCATTTGATAGGCTTGGTGTCCTAGTTGTTGCAAATCGACTACATGAGCCAAGCGATCGCGCTCTTGTTCTAGTTCTTCTAGTTCGTTGGGGTTAGTTAGTTCGGCTTCGGTTAAGTCTTTTAGCTGATGTTCGAGAATATCTTGCCGTTGTAGTAGTTCTTGTTCGGTTTTGATGCGGGTTTCTAGTTCTTGCTTGGCTACTTGGCTGGTAGCGTGGAAGTCTGCGACTTTAATTAGTTGTTTGGCGATCGCTTTTCCACCGTAAGCATCTAACAGACTTCTTTGCTTGTCGGCAACGAGCAAATTTACTGTTTGTCCTTGGGCGGTAATTTCTACTAAATGCGATCGCAAGTCATTCATCAATTGACGATTGACTACCACCCCATTTACCCGACTGCGAGAACGAAGACTGGTTTTACCGATAACTATTTCTCGACTGCAAATTAGAGTATTTTCTTCAAAAGGATCGATTTCTTGTTCGAGCAACCAATTAGTTAATTTCTTGCCAATTTGAAAAGTAGCTTCGATAATAGTGCGATCGCTACCACTACGAATCATTCTTAGATTGGGCTTGCCTCCCAATACAATATCAATGGCATCGAGAATAATAGATTTCCCCGCCCCTGTTTCTCCAGTCAGAACGCTCAAACCACTATCTAAATTTAGTTCCAGAGAATCTACTAAGGCAAAATTATTGATTTTTAGATTAACGAGCATCTATAAAATGAATCGAGAATAATATTTTTAATAATCACTACCAGCAGTTTAGCGGAAGAAAAAGCAGAAGATCGGTATTTTTTTATTAAGTTATTTGGATTGTTCGGTAGGGGCTGTTCGCTGGTAGGGGCTGTTCGGACGCGAAGCTAATCCTTTAGGGCGAACAGTCCCTACAGGGTTAATATAATTCGGCGTTTTTGAATTGCTGCATTTTTTGGGCGTTGGCAGCTTCCCCACAACTACGGGGGGTAGGAAAAACCTTGTCGGGGTTAGCCAATCCTTTTTTATTTAATGCCGTGCGGATATATTGCATGGTTTCTAAATCCGTTTCATTAAACATATAGGGCATATAGCAGTTTTTATCCGCACCAATACCATGTTCTCCTGAAAGACTACCCCCCGCATCCACACAAAGTTTGAGTATTTCTCCGCCAATTTCTTCTACGATTTCAAATGCTCCAGGCACGGAATTATCATAAAGAATCAGAGGGTGGAGGTTGCCATCGCCAGCATGAAAGACATTAGCAATTTTATAACCATAGCGATCGCTTAAAGCATTAATTTCTTGGAGAACTTGGGCTAATTTGGTTCGAGGAATAACTCCATCTTGTACGAAATAGTCAGGACTTATATGTCCTGCTGCTGCAAAAGCTGCCTTTCTTCCTTTCCAAAGCTTGGCTCTAGTATCGATGTCATCGGCGGTAGTAATGCTAGTGGCGTTATTTTGCCGACATATGGCTTCTACTTTAGTGCGGTAAGCTTCTACTTCTACTTGTAAGCCGTCTAGCTCGATTAATAATACTGCTTCAGCATCTCTGGCATAACAGCCAGTGGCAACAATATCTTCGACGGCATTAATACTCAAGTTATCCATAATTTCCATGCCCGCAGGAATAATCCCCGAACTAATAATGTCAGCTACCGCAGCACCAGAATCCTCTACGGTAGGGAAATTAGCTAACACTACAAATACTGATTCGGGACGTTTGAGAATGCGTAAGGTAACTTCGGTGGCAATACCTAATGTACCTTCAGAACCCACAAATAAACCCGTCAAATCGTAACCAGGCATTTCTGGTACAATTCCTCCCACATCAACTATTGAGCCGTCGGTCGTGACAATTTTTAACCCTAAGACGTGATTGGTAGTCACTCCATATTTCAAGCAATGGACTCCTCCAGAGTTTTCGGCTACATTACCGCCAATGGAACATATAATCTGACTGGAAGGATCGGGGGCATAATAAAAACCCGCACCACTCACTGCTTGAGTCACCCAATTGTTAATTACTCCTGGCTGTACGGTAATGCAATGATTATCGAGATCTTGCTCTAAAATACGATTCATGCGGGCGGTGACAATCAAAACGCTATCTTCTCTGGGTAATGCTCCTCCAGATAAACCAGTACCCGCACCTCTAGCTATCCAAGGAATGTCGTTATCGTGACAGACTTTGACTGTAGCAGCTACCTCTTCTGTGGTGCGAGGTAAGACAACTAAAGCAGGACGTTGACGATAGCTAGCCAAACCATCGCATTCATAAGTTAGCAATTCTTCTTTGCGACGCACTATCCCATCTTTGCCAACTATAGATTCTAGTTGTTTGATAATCGGGTGCCATTTATTTTTAGTGCTAGAGAAAAATTTATTTAAAATCATTGATTATCGTGAATGGTGGTAATTGAGTTTAAGTTGGCAAGTAGACTGGGCTGGAGTAATTTTAACTTAATTTTCTTAACTTTTGATTTACTATTGACCGCTAGTATTAACTGCTAGGAAACAGCGTACAAATATTATGTATGCCCACAAGGTTTATTTAATAAGTAAATAAGGTATATTTTCATACCTTGTTAGTTTGTTTGAGATAGTGTTGTTATCAAGTTACATATTGGATATGTTTTTCCTCAGCTTAATTAGAATCAAAACGAAAAATAATGCGGTATTAAAAGTTTATCTAAATAGCGTTTTAAGCTATGTCTAATTATAGATGCCAACATTTTTACCTATTTATAAAATCAGATAAATAAGCTAAAAATCATTGTTGGAAAATTGTATAACGGTTAAAAACATACAAAATCCTACGATTTTCTTTTTGTTTGATAATCTTCAAGATATTACAATCGCTATTTATTGTATTTATTCAAAAAATAATTTCATGACACATTTAATTTCTTCTTCTTTGGCTTCTTTAGAATCTTTAATCAACCCAAAACTAAGAAGTCCTTTCACCAACATTCAACAGCAAAAACTAATAGTTCATTGTTGTTATCATAAAGTAGGTACGGCATGGTTTATTAGAGTTCTCAGAGCTATTTCTCGCTCCTATGGACTAAAGTTTCAATGTTGCATTCAAAGCGAACTCCGTCGAAATACAAATATTTTTATGGAATATATGAGTCGCGTTGATGACACTAAGTTACCCCAATATGTTGGTTCTCATATGATCCGAGATCCTAGAGATATTATTGTTTCTGGTTATTTTTATCATCTTTGGACTAAAGAGGAGTGGGCGCATATTCCCAGACACAGTTTAAATAATCTTACTTATCAAGAATATTTGAATTCTCTCGATCGCGATGCGGGTTTGCTAGCAGAAATGGAAGGTACTTCCAAGGAAGTAATCGATGAAATGTCTCAATGGAATTATGATAATCCTAATTTCTTTGAATTCAAATATGAAGAGATTATTCAAGATGAAAAGGCTATTTTCTCGAAGATTTTTCAACATTATCAGTTTACTCCCGAAGCGATAGATAATTGTTTGAGAATTGCCGATAAATTTAGTTTTAGAAATCGAACCAAACGTAAAAAAGGAGTTATTAAGCAAAAGTCTCATCTCCGTTCTGGTCGTGCCGAACAATGGAAAGAATTATTTAAACCCCATCACAAACAAAGATTTAAAGAACTGTTTGGCGATGTTTTAATTGATTTGGGCTATGAAACTAGTAATGATTGGTAGGTAATAAGTAATAAGTAATAGGTAATAAGTAATAAGTTAGAATTGAAACGTGCGATCGATTGAGTCAAAAAATTGAATGCAGATTATCAAACTTAAATTTAGGCAAGTACCAGAACGAGGTTTTTTGGTTACCCTCAGTTGTAACAATCAGCCTTGGGAAGTAGAGGGCTATTTAGGTTTGATGCCAATTGCATTAAAAACTGCCTTACAAGAATGGCAAAGTAATTATCGCACTTTAGATGGGATACGTTCTCATCTTAATATAAGAGGGAATTTTCGAGTAATTCCGAAATCGGTACGAGTTTCTTCTTCTACAAAAGCGATCGATGCAGTTAAAACCAATCTCAATCTTTGGTTAAATAGTACCCATCGTGAATGGCAAACAATTCGTGATGGTTTGATCTCTTTTGCCAATCAACTCAAGGAAGAAGAAGTTCAAATTATTATTAATACTCAAAATATCGATCTTTGTCGTCTTCCTTGGCAAGAATGGGATTTATTAAGACAATATTATCCTCAAACAGAAGTAGCGATTAGTACTCCAACTGCCAAAGATTTAGCTATTGTTAATTCTCTAGATACTATTACTAAGAAAAAAGCGAGAATTCTTTTGGTAGTCGGTAAAAGTGAAGGCATTAATACGGAATCAGATTTAAAATTAGTTCGAGATTTATTGGGTAAGAAAGCAGAAATCATCTGTTTATTACAACCAACTCTTAAGGAGTTAGGGACTGCTTTATGGTGCGAACTTGGTTACGATATTTTTATTTTTACGGGACATAGTGGTAGTAATGAAGATGGAACTATTGGTTGGATTGAGGTTAATAATACCGAACGTTTGACTATTGAAGAATTCAAAGAATCTTTCAAGCAAGCTATCGATCGCGGTTTACAATTGGCTATTTTTAATTCTTGCGATGGTCTGGGTTTAGCCGATCGTTTGAGTGAGTTGAATTTAGCGCAAATTATTGTGATGAGCGAACCAGTTCCCGATGAAATTGCGATCGAGTTTTTATCTCATTTTTTTCAAGAACTAATTAACTATAATTCTTTATTTTATTCGGTACATAAAGCTCGTAAGAAATTGGAGCATTTTAATAGTCGCTATCCTGGGGCAATTTGGTTGCCTACTTTATGTTTAAAACCTGCTAGTAGTTATTTTAATTGGCAAGCGATCGAACAACCTAATGTCTTTTTTCAAGAAAATCAGTCAGAAGTAAAGAAAACTAGTCCGATCGATAGAATTCTGCAATTTTTTTTAGTTATAACTATTTGTTTGATCGCTTTTATTATTGGAGTTAGTTCTAATTTAATTTTTCCCCAACTAGATACTGATTTTATTACTCAACCTATAGAAAATATAGCCAATCGCTATATCGATCGCGAATCCCAATTCAATTTTCCTCTAGGAACTTGGCAATATAGCGGTAGTACTACTTGGCAACCAATCTGTTCCGCGATTGCCGATCGATTACAAGTAAAATATCCCAATTTCAAATTAATTTATACCTATCATCCTAGATTGCCTAATGGTTCGGGTACGGGGATAAAAATGTTATTAGACGGACAGATTTCTTTTGCTCTTTCTTCTCGTCCAGTAGAAGATGATGAATACGATTCTGCTATTCTTCGCGGTAAAATTCTCAAACAAGTTCCCGTTGCGATCGATGGAGTTGCTATTGTAGTTAATTCTCAGCTAAATATCGATGGTTTGACTGTCAAACAACTAGAAGCTATCTATCGCGGAAAAATTACCAATTGGGCGGAACTTGGCGGGCAAGATTTACCGATAATTCCCTACGCTCGTCCCTTACAAAGTGGCACTACAGAATTCTTCCGCAACAACATTTTAAAAGATCGTACTTATGGCAGAAATGTTGTTTTTATTGAAGATTCTAATTATGCAATTCAAAAAGTAACGGATTCCAATAATTTAGGAGGAATTTATTTTGTCTCGGCATCAGAAGTAATTAATAATTGCAATCTAAAAATATTGCCGCTCGCCCGTCGTTCTGGTAGTGGGTTTTTAAGTTTAGCAACATCTCAAGCTAGATGCGATCGTCAAGAAAAAAGATTGAATCTTAAAGTATTACAAACTGGAGAATATCCTTTAGTCCGTCGCTTATTTGTGATTATTGAAATTAATAGTCCGATTGATGAAGAAGTAGGAGAAGCTTATAAAAATTATTTACTATCTAAACCAGGACAAGAAATAATAGCTAAAAGCGGTTTTATTCCCATTCGCTATTTTTAATAACTAACAAACATCAGAAAACAAATCTAGTAATTTACTTACTGTCTTATCCCAGCTAAATTGTTTAGCTCTTAGTAATCCTTTGTTGATTAAATTTTGGCGTAAATTTGGATTATTTAAAATTTCAGATATTCCTTTGGCAATGTCTTCGATATTAGTAGCATCCACATACAAAACACTATCTCCCCCTACTTCGGGAATAGAAGTGAAATTAGAGGCAATTACGGGACATCCACAAGCCATTGCTTCTAATACTGGTAGTCCAAAACCTTCATAAAGAGAAGCAAATACCAAGCATTGAGCCATAGAATACAAACTGGGTAAATCTTCAGTAGGTACGTAGTTTAAAAAAATAATTCTATCTTTAGCAGAGAGTAAATCTACTTTTTGCTTTAGTCGAGGGTAAAAGAAATCGTCTTTTTTACCAGTGATAACAAACTTAAGCTCGGAATTAGGCAAGCGATCGAAAGCTTGTAAACAGCGGTCGAGATTTTTATAAAATCGCATATCTCCTACATAAAGAAGATATTTATCTAAATTATATTTTTTGAGTAGTTCGGAGTTTTGCCGAGGAGAAAATAGGTTTCGATCTAGTCCATTATAAATAACTTTAATTTTATCTGGATCTAGAGCAAAATATCTGACCAAATCTTTTTTAGTATGTTCGGAAATACTAATAACTCTGACAGAATTTTTCAGAATTAAAGGCAAAATATAAAGATAATAATAACGCCACTTAGGATTGACTTCGGGATATTCTAAGGGAATTAAATCGTGAACTGTAACTATTTGCGGAACGGTTGGAAAAACCACTCCTTCATGAACGGGAGAATAAAATAAATCCAGTTGGTTTTGTTTTAGCTGCCAATTTAAACTAGTTTGATACCAAGATAAGCGTTTGAGATGTCCTTGAATACCCCGATCGGGAGCTAAACTACTGGATACGGGAACGACTAAATCTGAATATTTATCTTGCCAATCATTATTGTGAGTATAAAGCTGAAAATTGAAAGCGCAATCCCTTTCAACTATACCTTCAATTAAATTACTAGTAACTACTCCCAAGCCGCTTTTTGGTTCGCTAACATATATCCCGCTTAGAGCAATTTTCATTTTACAAGCCTGTATAGATAAGAAATTTCATTTCATTGAACCTCGATCGCCAAATAAAAAGCGATCGATAAATAATTATTTATTTATTGTTCTAACTTTTCTATATTTTGATAATTCCCCTATTTCCTTTTAAAGGAAAATTCAGTAGATTACTAATATCGTTGCTTTGTCAAAAATGTATTAAATTTCCGTTACATTCAGACATATAACAGTTTATTAAGGAAAGTCATTTTTAGAAGAAATCTAAGGCTTTCATTCTCAATAAGAAAATATGGCTACCAAAGAATAAGGGTTTTGAAAGGTGAAATTATTTTTGGTACTGTAGTCCCTAAAGCCACATTAATTATAGCCCAGAACCATAGTATTTGCGTTATCTTTTTTTGCATCATTACGATTGATTGAGAAATGTAAAGATAGAAATTTATTAATTTTGGAAACATATAGATAATACTGACTTATATTTAAACCAAAAAAAAGAGCTTGACATTGCCAAACCCTCATTCAAGTTAAAATTAGATAAAAATTAAGATTAGAGATGCAGATACTTCGCTTCTGCTTCCAACTGTTTTACTAGTTTCTCGTTTCCTTGGGCTCTAGCTGCTTCCAGACGGCTGTTTAAGCTTTTACGCATACTTTCGCGGTGACTGTTGCGAGCATTACTAATGATTTCTTTGCGTTTATTGTTCATGATGGACTTTTTATTTATTTGAATAATGCTATTACACTTGAGATATATAAGATAACACTTCTGAAATTAAAATGACTATATAAGTAGCAAATCTTCAAATATCACTAAAGTAGTCACTATTGTCCTATCAAAAGAAAGGCAGCCCATTCATATGGTGCGGGATATTCCTCCATGGTATTTAACATCGCTTGACGCAAAGCTTGAGGACGATCTAGATCGTTATTCAGTTGGCGATAGAAGTCTGTCATTAAGGCAGATGTAGCTAGATCTGGAACATACCACAGAGAGACGATCGCACTCTGCGCCCCTGCCAAGAGAAACGAGCGAGATAAACCAACAACTCCATCCCCAGTAATCGTACCGCGTCCAGTATTGCAAGCACTAAGTACGACTAATTCGGCATTAAGATCGAGATCTAAGATTTCTTCGGCAGTTAAAAACCCTTCACTATTATCGCTGGTGGAAAATGCCAGAGAACTTTGCAAACCTTGATGTTCGTCAAATAAACCATGAGTAGCTAAGTGAATCAAACTGGCTTCCTCCATACTCTCTACAACGCTTTTTTCCGTAGCAGCCTTGCCAATTAAAGGATTAGTTTGCAGAATATCGGCGATCGCTTTAGCTTCGGTTTCTGCCCCTGGTAAATCGGTTAATGATTCGGGCATTGGGGTAGGATTTCCCACAATCAAGGCTCGATCTGATTCGGAAGGCGATCGCTCTAGTTCGATCGCCATAGTTTGAATCGAAGGAGCAATTTGTAAAGTATGTTGTTCGATTAAAAAGTCTCCTGCATCGTCTTGTAAGGCGGGAAAAGGGACGAGAAATAATGCTTCTTGAGGAATAAAAACTACTAAATCTTCAGGATTTGGGGGCAAAAGATCTTTAATCGGTGCAATTAATAATTTATAGGCATCTCTAGGAAAACTGAGCTTACGACGTACTGTGGGGTTATTAGTGCGATTTTCGCTTCTATAAGAAACTACATAGTCTTTTAGCCTTGGTTTTCTTAAATCTAAGCCTCCCGATGCTGCATCTAAAGAATCTGTAGCTACACTGGCGATCGAAGTATTGAAACTAGTTTTTATAGCTGTTAGATCTAAAGCGCGGAAAGTTATTTTTCCTTGAGGGTTAACTACCCAAATATAAAATTCGGATTCTTCACCCCTACTATCTTGAATGATGGAATAGTTAACGATAGTTGCTTGACGTTTTTGAGCGACTGCTTTAATTTCCTTCAAACTTGGAGTAGTCAAATCGATTTTTGTTTCCGATCGATCCGATACTCTTTCTCCCAATAATTCAATAAAGGCTCTAGCTCTACCACGCTCGGCAATAATTAAAGCTGTTTCGGGTTTATTTTGAGCTACATAAGCTTGTTGCAATAAGTCGTAAGTCAATTTTTGACTTTCCGCGAGAGAAATTTTTTGTTCGTCTCGCAAGCCTGGGCGCAAAGATTCATAAATCTCAATGCTAGATTCTAAAGTAGAGCTAGCTTGTTTGTATTCTTCCCGCTTCATTTCGATCGCCCCTAAACCACTAAGAGCTTTTGCTTCCCCAATGCGATCGCCGTTGCTTTGCGCCCAACTCAGAGCTTGCTCTAAATAATCAGTTGCCAAGTCATATTTCTGGCGTTGGCTGTAATGGTAGCCCAAATTAATTAAAGTAATTACTCGCCCCACTCCACCAGAATTAGACAGGGTAGCTTCTGCTTCTTGAAAATATTCCAAAGCTCGATTATTCAAACTCAAGTCTGTAGCCAATAAACCCAAATTATTCAATACATATACCTGCCGACTCCACGCTCCAATACTTCGTAATTCCCCCAACGCCTGTTGATATAGCTTGAGAGCTTGATTGCGATCGCCTGTAAGTTGATATGCCCTGCCCAAATTCTCTAGAGTCTTAGCTTTACCCACCCGATCGCCAACGGTATTAGGTATGGAAAAAGCTCGCTCGAAGGTTTCTAGGGCTGCATCATATTGTCCGATCTCTAATTGAATCGAGCCAAGGGCATTAAAAGTACGCCGTCTTAAATGACTGTCGCTGTAGGGAGAATTAACTGTTTGGGATAAATATACTTCTGCTTGTTTATATTGTCCTTGATGAAGATATACTTCCCCCAAAGCAATTTTGGCTTCGTTTAACTCTTGCCTTCCCAGGCGATCGCGATCGCCTGATACTTGCAACTTATGTAACCCCACTCTCAAGTTTCCCAAAGCATCCCGAAAGTCTCCCAACTCTAAAGCGATTAAACCTGCTAAAGTCTTTCCTCTACCGTCTTGGCTACTAAAATTAAGTACCTGTAATGCCTGTCGGAGTTTAATCCTTGCTTGCTGGTAGTCTGCCTCTTTGTAATCAATACGAGCTAATTCGATCAGGCAATTATATTGTCCTTGGCGATCGCTCAAACTCTGATAGATTCGCAACGCATTCTGTAACTTGGGTATGGCTGCATACAAACTCCCTAGGGCAATAGTTTCTCTAGCTGCTTGATAATCTCGATCCGCCGTTTGCTTGTTAGCTGGTTGGGCGATCGCAGGTTTTAAATCAACTCCTTCATCTACAGCGACAATCGGAATTAATAAACATAAAAATAATAAATATCGACTAAAAGTAGATCTAAATACCATGAGTTATTTCCTTTCGCTGAACCTAATAACCTAATAACTCTCCTTTCTTAGCCTGTCTCTGCCAATGAAGCAAATTAAACTTGCTGTAAAAATACCGAGTTTATTAGATGAAACAACAACAAAGTCAAATCTACTGCCTCAGAGTCTTAGTTAATAGTTTTTTATCTATTTAAACCGTTATTAATTAGCACTTATTTGGAGTTTTACAGCTAAAATATTCTGCAAAAAATCAAGTTTAGATAAAGTAGTTACTCCAGAAAAATAATAAAATTACTTATCTATTTTTAGCAAGCTAAGTATTTTATAGTAAAAATATTTTATTTATATAAATTAAGCATAAAAAAAGCAATTAATAACTGTAAAAAAAATATCTATTCTTCACCTAATACTTTTGATTAGATCTTATCTTTGAGTATATAGATATACAAACGGAATACTTAAAATAAATACTTGAGAAAAAGTGAATAGCAGAAAAAATAATGAGTGAAATAAATACAGGAGTTGAATTTAACTTCAGTTACGCTCCAGGAGTCTCAGACGATCAAATATTAGGATTTGAAATCGCTGGCGATATTGTATCCCAGCATTTAGCCGATTCTTATGAAGGTCGAAATCTAGAAATTAATATTTATGTTAATAAAACCAATGAATATTTGCCCGATGATGTAGTTGGTGCTTCTTTTCCTGCAATTGAAACGGGAATTAAATATGAACACATCTACGATGCAATTCAAGACGATATCACTACGGGAGTAGATGATATTGTTGCCGATAATTTGCTAGATCGAAAGAAAATTGATGTACTGGTGAGTGGTGAAGTTATCGATCAAAATTTCAAGACTCATGTAACTAGTGCCAATTTGAAAGCATTAGGATTAAAAGAAGGAGATAGTCAAGAGTTAGATGGTTATATCCTGATCAATGATTTTGAGGGGGATCTTTGGAGTTACGATTATCTTGGCACTCCCGAAGCAGGCAAACTAGACTTCCTCAGCATGGCACAACACGAAATTGGTCATGTTCTCGGTTTTATCAGTGGTGCAAAACATACAGAAGATACTGTAGGTAATACTATTACCGACATGACTACTATGGATTTATTCCGTTTTTCTACAGAAAGTGCAGAACTAGGAATAAATGACTTGACCTATGGCGAAGCTACATTTTTCTCGCTCGACGGTGAAGTTAGCTCTCTTGAATTAACCACTGGAGTAGATCACCAAGTAGCTCATATATTATCTGGTAGCGAGCAAGAACGCGCTCTAATGAGTCCTAATATTAGTTTAGGAGAACGTTGGTCTCTTACAGGTAGTGACTTGTTAGTTTTAGATGCCATTGGTTGGGATGTAGTCAACCCTGGCACTATTGATATGGCTGCTATTTATAACAACGCCCAAGCCCAACTAGAATCTGCGGTTATTGAAAATCGTCAAAGCGAGTTTGAAGAAGTTATTCTCAACCAAGAAGCTTATAATTGGGGTAGAACTAGTGGTACTTCTTCTGCTAGCGGTTGGTGGCTAAAAGGCTACTTTATGCAAATTGAAACTGTTGTGGATGCTGAGACTGGAGAAACTAGCTATTATGCCCAAGAAAGCGGTGTAAAGGAATTTTGGCAAGCAGTAGAAGTTGTAACGAGTTGGATTGCAGACAATTGGGGTACTTGGTGGGAAAGTTCTTCGAGTGATAACTGGTGGGAAAGTTCTTTGAGTGATAACTGGTGGGAGAGTTCTTCGAGTAATAACTGGTGGGAGAGTTCTTCGAGTAATAACTGGTGGGAGGGTTCTTCAAGCGATGATGATGATGATGACGATTAAATCTAATTGTCTCTGATTCCCATAAATCTCAATTCATAATCTTTTATCTATGTATCTAACTAAAAGATAGAGTTATCTCTAATTACCGAGTTATTCAACAACAATAAATAATTTATTCTTCAGACGAATTGAAACAAAAGCTTGTATATATCTAGCTTATTGGTTTGATTTGTCTGTTTTTTGTAGCTGTATTTAACCTCAGTTCGGGTTAATACCAATTCTCTATAACAATACACTAAATAAAAAATTCTTCTTTTGTACCTTTGCGTCTCTGCCCAGAACACGAAGCTGGGCTTGCCCCGTTTGGCTCGGGGTAAACGGCTTTGCGAGAAACAAAATCCCAACAATATTACTGCGCTTTTCACATGGGTAGACCACATAATTAAACTTTAAAAACTAAGAACTAA